>NZ_DAOMOZ010000124.1:0-14522 GCF_035444585.1 Agriterribacter sp. | reverse complement strand
TTCTTATACCAAACAACAGATTTACATTTTGTTTTTATACCCTCAACCGGTTACCCTAATAGTTTGCCTTGACCTGGTGAATATCTTTGCAACGCTAAAATTCCCGCTTATATAAAAAACAGTATGGTTTTATTGTTATCAGTAATTTCATCCCTGTATCAAATACAACCCGTATGCACAAAAAATGTCTGGCTTTAGCCTGTTTACTGCTTGCTGCAGCCTTTTCAACAACCGCGCAGAATAAAAAAAAGCCTGCTCCGGCGCCCGATTCAGCACTCAAAGCACCCGCTTCTCCCGTTAAACCCAAAAGCGGTCCAAAGCCATACAAAGAAATCATTACCGCAAAAGCCAGAACCGACAGCGGTTTATTCCTGGTTCATAAGGTAGAGGATAAATATTATTTTGAAATAGCAGATTCCGTTTTGAGCAGGGATATTCTGGTGGTAAACCGCATTTCAAAAGCGGCTGCCGGCATGCGTAATTTTTTTTTCGGTTATGCCGGTGACCAGATCGGAAGCAACGTGATCCGTTTTGAAAAAGGACCCGGCAATAAATTGTTCCTTAAAAAAGTTTCTTTCGACGAAATATCAAAAGATTCAACACAGGCAATGTACAGGGCAGTTACCAACTCCAACGTACTGCCCATTGTAGCTGCATTTGATATCAAGGTACTTCCCACAGATTCTACAGCTACCATAATAGATTTCACAGATTATATATCCGGCGATAATGACGTATTGTTTTTTTCCGGGAATGCCAAGAACGCTTTCCAGGTTGGCGCTTATCAGTCAGACAAATCCTACATCAGTGATGTAAAAAGCTATCCTGTTAATATAGAGATCAAAACCGTAAAAACATACAGCAAGGGAGGCGGAAGCTTAGCTGCCAGAACACCGGGCGCCGGCAGTTCCACACCCAATGTGTTGTATACCCTTGAGCTCAACAGTTCAATGGTATTGCTGCCGCAAACACCTGCAAGGCAACGCTTTTTTGATCCGAGAGTAGGCTATTTTGCCAGGAGCTATACCGACTTCGACGCCAACCCTCAGGGCGTAAAAGATGTATCCATTATCGTTCGCTGGAAACTGGAGCCCAAACCGGAAGATGTGGAAAAGTACAAAAGGGGGGAACTGGTAGAACCCCAGAAACAGATCATATACTATATTGACCCCGCCACGCCCGCGAAATGGGTACCTTATCTTATCCGGGGCGTTAACGACTGGCAGGCTGCCTTTGAAAAAGCGGGCTTTAAAAATGCTATTGTTGCCAAACCTGCGCCAGCCCCCTGGGAAGATTCAACCTGGAGCCTCGAAGATGCGAGATATTCCGCTATCGTATACAAACCGTCTGTGATAGCCAATGCCAGCGGACCGAATGTGCACGATCCACGCTCGGGGGAAATACTGGAAAGCCATATCAACTGGTATCATAATGTTATGAATCTTCTGCGCAACTGGTATTTTGTTCAGTGCGCCCCCACCGATCCCCGTGCCCGTAAAATGGAGTTTGATGATGAGCTTATGGGGCAACTTATCCGTTTTGTGTCTTCCCACGAAGTGGGACATACCCTTGGCCTCCGCCACAATTTTGGTTCGAGCTCATCCGTGCCTGTTGAAAAGCTAAGAGACAAGGCCTGGGTAGAAGCCAATGGGCATACACCTTCTATTATGGATTACGCCCGGTTTAATTATGTGGCACAGCCCGAAGACAGTATTACAGAAAAAGGATTGTTCCCCCGGATAGGCGATTACGATAAGTGGGCAATAGAGTGGGGCTACAGGTGGTATCCGCAGGCTGCTGCCCCAGAAGATGAAGTGCCGCTTCTGAATAAGCTGACCATAGAAAAATTAAAGGACAAACGACTTTGGTTCGGTACCGAATCGAATGCAGATGACCCGCGTTCACAAAATGAAGATCTTGGCGACAATGCCATGAAAGCAGGAGCTTATGGTATTAAAAACCTGCAACGCATTGTTCCCAATCTTATGGAATGGACAAAAGAAGCAAACACGGATTACCAAAACCTTTCGGATCTATATACCCAGCTAACCATTCAATATGGTCGCTATATGGGGCATGCGGCTAAAAATATAGGCGGCATATATGAAACGCCCAAAACCGTAGAACAGCAGGGACCGGTATATGCTTATACTCCAAAAGCCGTTCAGAAAGACGCAATGGCTTTTTTGAACAGGCAGTTGTTCATCACCCCGGCATGGCTTATTGATACCGCTGTTCTTAACCGTATTGGCAACACCGGCATATCGGTAGTGAGCGCCCGGCAGGATGCCGTTTTAAACCGCCTCATCAGTACCAATACCATAAGCAAATTGCTGAGCATGGAAGCCGAACTGAATAACAATGCCTATAAAGCAGCAGACATGCTCAATGATTTGAAGCGCGCTGTATGGAGTGAGCTTTCCGCAAGGAAACCCATTGATATTTACAGGCGCAATCTCCAAAAATCGTACGTGGAAAGAATTGGGCAAATTGTTAGCCCGCCTGTATTTTCGGGTGCGGGCATATCTTTCCGCATCGGGGCTCCCGCAGCAATGACCGACACTAAAAAAAGCGATATTGTTTCCGTACTAAAAGGCAACCTGCGCGTTCTGCAGGCAGAGATCAAAACTGCATTGCCAGCTATCGGCGACCGGATGACCAGGTATCATTTGCAGGACGTAAGCGACCGGATTGAAAAAATACTGGATCCGGGAAAATAGTGCCTTGTCAATAGTGAATGGTGAATGGTATGCACTATTCGTAGCGCAGGGCAACAATAGGATCTAATTTTGAAGCTTTCCATGCGGGATAGATGCCTGCTGCCAGCCCTACAGCTGAGCAGATAAGAATGGCAACCAGTATCAGCAACCAGGGCACAAAAAACGGGACCTTCATCAGCATACCCACCAGGTTACCAACAATAATGCCCAGTATAATACCAATCGTGGCTCCCATTAAACTGATGAGAATTGATTCAAAGAGGAATTGCTGGCGGATATCCTTCTTTTTACCTCCAAGTGATTTTACCAATCCAACTTCCTTTGTCCTTTCCGTTACCGCTACCAGCATAATGTTCATCAGCCCTATGGCCGCACCTATGAGGGTTATAAATCCTATACCGCCTGCCGCCAGGGAAATGCTTCCGAGCAGCCCGATAAAGGTCTCAGCCAGTGCATCGCTTTTATCAATGTAAAAATTGCTTTGTTCTGTTGTGGTAAGATTACGGATAGGGCGAAACGCCCCCTCGGCTTCTCCAATGGCATCATTCAACTGGTCAACATCATCTACCTGCACGCCAATATAAAAAGAAGCATTTCCAACAGAAAATAAACGCCGAACTGTATTGTAAGTAGTAAATACAGCATTGTCGGCCCGCATGAACGAACTGCTTCCCCTGCTCTTTAATACGCCTATTACCCTGAATTTGTTGGCGCCTACCCGTATAATATGATCCAGCGCCCGTTCTACCCGCTCACCAAAGAATTTATTAGCCACATCATACCCGAGCACACATACATTTCTGCCGCTTTCAATGTCCAGCCGGTTAAAATTGCGCCCATATTCTACTTCGTACCCATTTAATGCAAAATAATTTTCATCGCCCCCCGATACACGTACATTGGGATTGGTTTTTTTATTTTCAAAAAAAACGGTTTGGTCGCCCACTCCGCTCAATCCTATACTCACTTTGGCCGGGTAGTTGTACCGTTCCTTGAATGCCTTGGCCTGCTCATAGGTTATAGGTTTACCTGTGTTTGATTTTTTTACCTTTTTATTGGTGCTGCTGCTGGTTTTGGTAACGTCTCCTCCCCCGTCTCCAAAGCGGATCTGCCTTTCCCTGAACCGGATACTGAAAGAGTTGGCACCCATAGTGGCAAAGCTGTCTTTTAAGCTGGAGTTCATTGCCTGTATGGCGGTAATAATACCAACCAGCGCCATTATACCAAATGCAATAATGGCTACGGTAATGCCGGTGCGGAGCTTGTTGCCGCTCACGGTTTTATATGCCAGCGCAATGGTATCTTTAATATTCATGCCTGCGTATGAAATTTAAAATTACGTATACAAATTTCATCTGCAAAATACCTTGTGATAATTGGAGCGATACTTTTAATAATACAGTCCTTTCAGCAGCAAATTGGGGAACATGCCTAAAATAATTACCAGTGCAGCGGTGATAACCAAAGTAGTTTTAAAAGCGGCAGAAACCGGTTTAACCTGGGCATCACCTTCTTTAAAATACATAGACTGGATAACCCGGAAATAATAATATGCACTTACAGCCGCCATTAATACGGCAAAAATAACCAGCCATAAATGGTTGCCGTTTTTTACAGCGCCCACGAGCATATAATACTTGGCAAAGAACCCCGCAGTTAAAGGGATCCCCGTAAGGGAAAGCAAAAAAACAGTATTCGTTAATGCCAGCAGGGGGTGCTTTTTGCCCAGTCCGTTAAACCCTTCCAGCGAAAAATCTTTTACTTTGGCCAATACGGCAAAGCTTCCTATAGTAGCCAAACTGTAGGCAGCCGCATACAGTATCAACCCCTCGCGAACAAAAGTATTCAATCCAAATAAGGCAAACATCATGAAGCCGGCATGCGCCACACTTGAGTAAGCCAGCATCCGCTTTACGCTTTGCTGAAAAACAGCGGTAATATTGCCTATGAATAAAGTAGCGGCGGTAAGCAGGGCGATCAATAGCTGCCATTGGGCATGAACTTTACCAAAGGCATTATCAAACAAGTGAAGGAATGCCGCAAAGGACACAACCTTAACGATTGTAGCCATAAAAGAAGTAATTGCCGTAGGGGCGCCATCATACACATCGGGTACCCAAAAATGAAAAGGCGCCGCACTTACCTTAAATGACATGGCAATCATCACCAATACTATCCCGATAACAATCATTGGCTTCAATGCCGTAATGCCCAGGTTCATCCCTTCAATATAAAAAGTACCGGTAGCACCGTACAAAAAAGCAATGCCCATGAGCATGATACCCGTAGAAAAAACACCCATCAGAAAGTACTTGAGCGAGGCTTCATTGCTTTTGAGATTCCGTTTATCGCTGCCCGCCAGTATATACAATGGAATAGTGATGATTTCAATTCCCAGGAACAGCATCAGCAGGGTATTAAAAGAAACCGCAATGGCTGCACCGCAAAGCACGAAAAAGATCAGGGCATAATATTCATATACATCCGGGCCTATGGCTTCCAGTTCTGCTGCATTCAATATAAAAAAGAGTAAAGTACAGGCAAAAACCACGGCATTGAAAATATGGCTGAAGGAGGTAAATTTCAGCATTTGACCGATATCTGCGTGGATATACCAAATATTATAATATTCAAGAAAATTAACAGTCAGCAGGGCAACCAAACCCAGCAGCGCAATATACTTTGCCAGAGATTTTTTCTTCAGAAAAATCCCGCTGAACATCATTACCACACCCCAGAATGCTGATAATATAATTGAACTCATAATATTGAATAAACCCTTTTGAATTGTTGTTTCTGTTTTTCTCATGCTCCCACTCATCACCTACTACCTACTACTTACTACTTACCACTTATTACTTACTACCCCCTCACCTACATTCCTGTCAGCCGGCTCATAAACACATTTACGGTATCCTTTGTAAGGCTTGTCAGCAATTGGGGATACACGCCCAGCAAAAGAATAATGATCGCTACAACGGTCAGCGCAGCCACAGCACTGCCTTTTAACATACCCGCGCCGGAAGCGGTAATACTATTGGTATTGCCGTAAAATACTTTCTGAACCATCGTGAGCGTATAAACTGCCGATAAAATTATGGTCGTTAGTGCTATGGCTGTGGTCCAAACGCCGTACTGAAAAAGTCCGTTGAACATTAAAAACTCTCCCACAAATGCATTCGTGAGCGGCAGGGCTATATTAGCCAGCGCAATGATCACTAAAAAAACGGTGAGTGCCGGTGAAACAGATGCAATACCGCCAAGCTCCGAGATCTTTCGTGTGCCAAATTGTTTCTCTATGAGTTCCACTACTATCCACAATCCGATAATATTGATGCCGTGGTTGAACATCTGCAGCATCACGCCTTCCGTTCCGCTTTGGTTGCGGGCAAATACAGCGGCGCACATCAGCCCCACATGCACAATGGACGCGTAAGCAACAAGCCGCTTCAGATCGTCCTGTACCCATGCAATGCAGGAAGCATAAACCATTCCCGCCACCGCCAGTCCAATCACAATATTGGTGAATGCACCGGTAGCATAAGGCAATACCGGTATCAGCCAGCGAATGAGTGCAAACACGCCCATTTTTACCATTACCCCACTCAGTATCATGGTAACCGGAGCTGCCGATTGTTCATAGGTATCGGGTTGCCAGGTATGAAAAGGAAACAGGGGCATTTTTACGGCAAAAGCCGCAAAGAACAGCCAGAAAACAAATTTTTCCTGTCCCGGTGGAAGCGTGGCTTTCAGAAAAGAATGGATGGAAAAGCTGCCATCGGGCGTATGCAGGTAAACGATAATGATGCCGATCAGCAATAACAGCGATGCCGCAAAAGTGTATACAAAAAATTTAAACGTTGCCTGTATGCGCTTTTCACCGCCCCATCGTGATGCGAGGAAATAAATGGGAATAATAGCCAGTTCCCAGAAGAAATAAAACACCAGCGCATCCATAGCGCAAAACACACCCATTAACCCCGCCTGCGACAACAACATTAACCCATAAAAATTATTGGATTTTATATAGCGGGTATTGTAAGTGGCTAAAAAGGCAAGCGGAAAAGCAAGCGCGGTAAGCAAACAAAGCATACGCCCCATGCCATCATACATCAATGCAAAGCTGCTGCCAATGGAAGGCATCCACACATAGCTCACATTATTAAAATGTAAATAATTTTTATCTGTAAAAAAGAAACTGGCAGCCACTATGGCAACGGTAATAAATGAGGATACAACAGCCCATTTTTTTGCGCTGTCACCTTTTGCCAGGAAAAATGCTACCAGCCCGCTCAGCAGGGGAAACCATATCAGCAATTCCGGAAATGTAATTAAAACGTCCTTGGGGTTCATAGCTTACAGTACAAACAATTGAATAATAAATAAAACCAACGCTGCAACAACCATCATTAAAATATACGCACCTACCTGGCCGTTTTGCAATAATCTTAACTGGCGGCCGCCATAATTTACCAGCTTTCCCACGCCATTTACAATACCGTCTATACCAAGCTTTTCTACTACACTGTTCAAAAATACAGATATGTTGCGCAGGGGTTTTACAACAACCGTATCATACAGCTCATCAACATACCATTTGTTTTCCAGCACTTTGCCCAGTCCGGCTGCATCCTGCAGATCGGGCTTTTTGCTGAACCGGCTTACCGCATATAAGATGGCAAGCGCGGAAACCCCGGCCGAAATGCCCATGAGCATGTATTCCGTTGAATGATCGAGGTGGGGCGTATGCTGTAAAGCAACAGACCCGGCAAAAACAGGTGAAAGAAAATCCGCTAAATGGTGTGTGCCGCCCAGCACTGCCGGGATGCCTGCAAACCCTGCAACAGCAGAAAGAACAGCAAGAACAACCAGCGGCCAGGTCATAGCTTTGGGGCTTTCGTGCAGGTGGCGCTCCTGATCGGGCTCACCCCTGAACTTTCCAAGGAAAGCAGTGCCATAGAGCCTGAACATATAAAACGCAGTCATAACGGCACCCAGCACACCAATGATCCAGTATATTTTATTTACTGAAAATGCCGCGGCTAAAATTTCATCTTTCGAAAAGAATCCACTGAACGGCGGAATACCCGCAATGGCAATACAGGCCACCAGGAAAGTCCAGTGTGTAGTGGGTAAATGTTTTTTTAACCCGCCCATTTTCCTGATGTCCTGCTCATGGTGCATGGCATGTATAACCGAGCCTGCGCCCAGGAAGAGCAGCGCTTTAAAAAAGGCATGGGTCATTACATGAAATACGGCGCCGGTATAGGCTCCTACGCCCAAACCCAAAAACATATAGCCCAGCTGGCTTACGGTGGAATAAGCCAGCACCTTTTTGATGTCATTTTGTTTTAATGCTATGGTAGCCGCAAAGATGGCTGTAGCCAGTCCAATAACAGCAACCACACCCTGCGTTGTTGGCGCAAGTGTGTATAAAATATTGCTTCTTGCTATCATGTAAATCCCTGCAGTAACCATGGTGGCCGCATGTATGAGCGCCGATACAGGTGTTGGCCCGGCCATGGCATCGGGTAGCCAGGTATATAAAGGGATTTGCGCACTTTTACCGGCAGCACCAAGGAACAGCAGCAACGTAATGCCTACCAACGCCGTGTCGTTCATTTCCATACCGGCGGCCTTGCCGAATATTTCACCAAAACTCAATGAGCCAAACTGCTGAATCATCCAGAATACCGCCAGCAAAAACCCAAAGTCGCCAACTCGGTTCATTATGAACGCCTTTTTTGCAGCATTGTTAAAATCTGTATTCTTAAACCAGTAGCCAATGAGCAGGTAAGAGCATAGCCCCACGCCTTCCCAGCCTATGAACATAATAAGATAATTAGCGCCCAGCACCAGCAGCAGCATGGAAAATACGAATAAATTGAGGTAAGAAAAGTAGCGGGCATAGTGAGCCGGGCTTTCTTCATGCATGTAGGCAGTTGAATATACATGAATTAAAAAACCCACCCCTGTTATGATAAGCAGAAAGATGGATGATAACTGGTCTACCTGGAAAGCAAACGGTATTTCCAGTGATCCGATAGCAACAAAATCAAAAAGTTTTACAATACCGGTGTGACCTGATCTTACATCCAGAAACAATATAACACTTATTATAAACGACACCAGTATAACGCCGCTGCCAATAATGGCAGTGAGCGATTTGGATAAACTTTTGCGTGCCAGTCCGTTGATCAGAAAACCAATCAGCGGGAACAGGGGAACCAGGTAAACTAATTTGCTCATATCAGATTGGTACAAAGCATAAATTAAGTAAAGCCCTATTTTATTTTTTGTACGTTTAGTGTTTTAATCTGTTCAAAAAATTTACATCAGTAGAATGGGTATTGCGGTACATCATCACAATGATCGCCAGTCCAACGCTTACTTCGGCTGCCGCTACTACCATAATAAAAAACACGAACAACTGCGCATCTGTTCCTGCCTTTGTGGCTGCATCAAAAGCGGAAGCCGCCAGGTTATGCATTTTTGAAAATGCTACCAGCAATAAATTAACCGCATTCAGCATCAGTTCAACGCACATAAAAATAATGATCACATTGCGCCGGGTCAATACCCCTATTATACCAATGCAGAACAATGCTACTGATAAAAATATATAATGATTGATGGTCATATTCATTTTAGGTTGCAGGTTACAGGTTGCAGGTTTCAGGTTGCAAGTTACAGGTTGCAGGTTTCGGAAATCTACAACCACAGCTTTACATTTTTCGCCCTTTGTCTTTTCACTTCCCACGCCTGCCCACTCACCACTCACTACTCACTACTCACTACTCACCACTCACTACTTACTACTCACTACTTACTACTCACTACTTACCACTAATTCTTCTTCCCTATCACTACCGCCCCCACCATAGCGCTTAAAAAAAGTACGCTGCTTATCTCAAACGGCAATATATAGTCTTTAAACAATACCATTCCCAAACTATTGATGAGCCCAATATCGCCACTGTGCATTAATATTTCCCGGCGCACGCTCTCTGTATCTTTTAAAGCGGCTATCAACACCAGCATCAGGCTGCTGCCCGAGAGCACTCCCGCAAATTTCAGCCACTTCTTCTTCAATGGCGGCGCCGGTGTGTTCAGGTTCATGAGCATTACCACAAAAAGAAAAAGCACCATAATAGCGCCTGCATAAACAATAATATTTACAATAGCAAGAAACTGTGCATTCAGCAATACATAATGCCCCGAAATGGAAAAGAAAGTCACGATCAGCCACAATATACTGTGAACGGGGTTTTTGCTGAAGATGACCATCAGCGCGCTGCCGAGCGTTAAGATAGTAAGACCCCAGAAAAGAAGCTGTGTTATTGCCATTATTTTAATTCGTTCGTTTTGGTCAGATCAGGATTGAGATTTTTTCTTTTTATCCAAAAGTCCTTTTGCCGCAGCATATTCTTCAGGCTGCGTAACAGGGTCCGGGATCAGCAAATCGTCTTTCCCATATATGAAACTCTTACGGCTGTAATTGGCAGGTGCAAAAGTTTCACTCAGGTATATTGCGTCTTTAGGGCAGGCGTCTTCACATAAACCACAAAAAATGCAGCGCAGCATATTGATCTCATATTTAGCCGCATATTTCTCTTCCCTGTATAAATGCTCCTCACCGGGCAGGCGCTCGGCCCCTTCCATGGTGATGGCTTCTGCCGGGCATGCTACTGCGCAAAGTCCGCAGGCAGTACATCTTTCCCGGCCTTCCTCATCGCGGTTCAGGACATGCAATCCCCTGAACACGGGGCTGAAAGGCCTTTGTTCTTCGGGATACTTTATGGTAACCTTCTTTTTAAAAAAATGTTTCAGGGTAATACTCATGCCCCTGAATATTTCCCAGAGGTATATCTTCTCGAGCCAGTTCATCCGCCTCCGGTCAACTAATTTAGCTCTTTGTGTCAACGCATCCATAACTACTCCTTTGATTCTTCCGGTAAGGAAGTTTTAAAAGTTGTACAAAAGTATTTTTATCAGCTATACAACCCAACTAATTCAATGCCCTTTCATGGTAAGCAATACAACAGCCCCGGTAACTACCATATTGAATAAGGCCAGCGGGATCAATCCTTTCCACCCCAAATTCATCAACTGATCATACCTGAATCTCGGCAAGGTCCATCTTATCCACATGAATATGAAAATAAGCAGGAAAGTCTTGCCAAATAATGCCACCAGCCCAACAATCAGGGCGGTAACTCCTGACAGGTTTGCTTCATCCACAAAAGGCATATCATATCCGCCCAAAAATAATACTGCTATAATAGTGCAACTGATAAACATGTTGATGTATTCGGAAAAAAGAAAAAAGCCCAGCTTCATGGAAGAATACTCCTGGTGATAGCCCATATTCAATTCACTTTCCGCTTCGGGTAAATCGAAAGGAGCCCGGTTACATTCTGCCAGCGCACAAATAAAAAACAGCAGGAAGCCTAAAGGCTGGTAAACAATGTTCCACCAGTTGCCCTGGATCTGTTGTTCGGTGATGGTTCGTAAGCTTAGTGACCCGGTAAGCATCAGCAAAGCGATGAGCGAAAGCCCCATAGCCAGTTCATAGCTGATGGCCTGGCTGGCGCCCCTGAGCGCTGCCATAAGAGAATATTTATTGTTGCTTGCCCAGCCGCCGATCATCATACCATACACACCCAAACTCACTACACCAAAAATATACAGGATGCCAATATTGATATCGGCTACCTGCAAATCCACGATGCGCCCGCCAAGTTCCACTTTACCGCCCCATGGTATCACCGCTGAGGTCATCATAGCGGTGAGCATGGCCAGGCTTGGACCAAGTACAAATAAAAACTTGTTGGAATTACCGGGGATGATCTCCTCCTTGAAAAACAATTTCAATCCATCGGCCAAAGGTTGCAATAAGCCAAAGGGACCGGCACGGTTAGGTCCGAGCCTGTCCTGCATAAAACCCGCCACTTTTCGTTCGGCATATGTTGCATACATAGCTACTACCAGCGATACCGTAATTACAATGGCTATTAATACCAGCTTCTCCAGCACAAAACCCCAGTCAAAGGCGAGTAATATCATATGTTTTTTATATTCAAAATATTCAATCAATCTGTTGAAACATCCTTATATGTCTTGCAGTGCCTGTGGCTGCTTTATCCTTCACGGTCACGCAATCAGTGCTTGTCACTTATCTCTTTTTTCTTTTCAAAATCGCCGGAATGGGCCGGACCGGGTATCGCTGCCAGGTTAAGACCCGGAGGATTTACTTCGCTCACATTGTGTATATCCATCAACAGCTTCGGTTGCCTGCCATTCATTATGTTTGGAAAGGTTTCGGTTGGCTTTGTTGTTCCTATTTTTCCTGCGTACTGTCCCTGGGATATTACAGAATGGCGGTTGATTTCAGCAGGACCTTCAATTTCCCAGTCATTGATATTTTTCTTTTCAAACCGGCATTCATTGCATATCCAGTCTTCCACTTCTCCCCACTGGTCTTTGCGGCCGGTTACCCTGAGTATTTCATCACCCCTTAACCATGCATGTACTTTACCACAGCATTTATTGCAATTCCGGTGCGCATTTACAGGCTTGGTAAACCACACGCGGTTTTTAAACCGGAATGTTCTGTCTGTTAAAGCCCCTACCGGGCAAACATCAATTACATTACCGATAAAATCATTATCGAGCGCTTTTTCAATATAAGTGGCAATTTCCGCCTGATCGCCGCGGTCTAATACACCATGCACTCTTTTATTGGTTAACTGGTCGGCCACATATACACACCGGTAGCAAAGGATGCACCTCGTCATGTGCAGTTGAATATAGGGCCCAAGATCGTGCTTTTTGAAGATCCTTTTTTGGAATTCAAACCGTGTTCCCTCTGTGCCATGTTCATAACTCAGATCCTGCAGGTGGCATTCACCCGCCTGGTCGCAAATAGGACAATCGAGAGGATGATTGATGAGCAAAAATTCCACTACTCCTTTTCTTGCATCCAATACCCGTTCACTGGTAACGTTTTTAACGATCATACCATCCATTACAGTGGTTCTGCAGGATGCTACCAGTTTGGGCATGGGTCTTGGATCGGCCGTTGAGCCCGCAGCTACTTCCACCAGGCAGGTGCGGCATTTACCTCCACTGCCTTTTAATTTCGAATAATAGCACATAGCCGGCGGCGTTACCGCCCCACCAATTTGCCTCGCGGCATTGAGGATGGTGGTGCCCGGTTCCACTTCAATGGTTATATTATCAATAGTAACCCTGAATATTTTTTTTTCTTCAGCCATTTATAACAAATCTATGTTTGTTTGAAAATTATTATCTCTAAAAAACATCAGCCATCTTTTCATTTCTATACTCTCATCACACGCATCAGTATCTGCCATAGCTTTAAACAATCTTTTAAAACGCGGATCACTCCTTTGCGACAATCCCTTCATTTGCCTGAGACCGCCTAAATCTCCTGGTAAACCAAATTCTTCCATATTTATTCCGCCTTTAGCACATTCGTTAAGTATCCATTTTTCGATAGCCGGCTAAAGCTGAATAACAAAATGGGTTCTTTGAGGATGTTTGAAAAGTTTTAATGTTATCCTCCACAATCTGCCTATTTTAATATAGTCCTCAAGCGCTTTTACTTTTACTTTATCATCGTCAATAAGGGCAATCACAAAGCTACCTTACAACCGACCGCTCTCCATTGCTTTCACAATAGAACTGTTTCCCTTTATTACTGCCGCTCCATCGCTTAATTCCTTATTAAAAAAAAGTTCCGAAAAATTCTTTACCCGGCAAATCTGGTCAAGATCAAAATTTTCTTTACCCTCTAATTGCAGCAAACTAAACAGGCCTAAAGCTTCCAATATATTGCTCTTCCCCACATTTGGATACCCAATAAAAACATTTATCCTTTTATACCCCTCATTTTTTTGATGGCGTATGGATTTGAAGTTTTTAATTTCTATATTCTTAATGTACTCCATTATAGCTTAAACTGTTATCACCTCCCTCTCATCTGCATAATGCGCCAGTCCATAATTCCTTCTTAAGCATTCCTCGGGGTAACGCACATGCCATTCAAATTCGTCCCGGAAATGACGTATGGCAGCCGCTACCGGCCATGCCGCTGCGTCGCCCAGCGGACAAATGGTGTTGCCTTCAATTTTACGCTGTACATCCCATAATAAATCTATATCGCTCATTTTCCCTTTTCCTGTATCAATATTTTTTAAGATCTTTTCCATCCATCCTGTGCCTTCCCTGCAGGGGCTGCACTGTCCGCAGCTTTCATGGCGGTAAAAGCGGGCCAGGGTATAAGTATGCTTTACCACGCACTGGTCTTCATCCAGCACTACAAAACCACCGCTTCCCATCATGCTGCCGGTGGCAAAACCGCCATCGCTCAGGCTTTCGTAGTTCATGTAGCGGGTTTCTCCTTTGGCTGTCTTCAATAATAAATTAGCGGGGAGAATGGGAACCGAAGAGCCGCCCGGGATGCAGGCCTTTAATCTTTTACCGTTGGCGATGCCGCCACAATATTCATCGCTGAAAATAAATTCTTCCACGCTGATGGTCATATCAATTTCATACACACCCGGCTTGTTGATGTTACCGCAGGCCGAAATGAGCTTGGTTCCGGTTGAGCGGCCAACACCGATCTTTGCATATTCTTCTCCGCCCAGGTTAATAACAGGTACCACAGCCGCAAGGGTTTCAACATTGTTAACCACCGTAGGTCTGTCCCATAATCCTTTTATAGCGGGGAACGGCGGCTTGATACGGGGATTGCCCCTTTTGCCTTCCAGCGATTCG
>NZ_DAOMOZ010000123.1:0-14569 GCF_035444585.1 Agriterribacter sp. | reverse complement strand
ACTTCGCACATGCCGTTGGAAATATCAAGAGAATGACCCAACAATTCAGCCTGCCTGCGGTCAAAGCCCAATAATACCGAGCCGCAGGGAAAAGGACGGGGATACGGTTTCCTGTAATTGTCCTGGGCCATCAGGCTGTATTTTTTGTACCATGGATCATCGGTAAGCAATTTAAGCGTATCGGGAATTTTGCTTACCCTGTCAAAAACATACCGGAAGTTACCTATCTCTTCGCGGTGATTTTCGGCGATACGGATGTCCCACACATTATTGTGACCAAAGTACAGCATAACGCCATCCGGCCGGGTAGTTACCACTACTCCCATGCCACCGTTTCCCAGCAGGGCTCCTTCAAAAAAATCAACTGCAGGCTTATTATAATCAATGCCATGCTTCTTTGCCTGTTCAAAACCGGAGAAACTGTCCCCGCCGGTGGAGGCTGTATTGCAGCCCCACCCTGCGAGGTATATTAAGAGAACCAACTGCGCAAGTATCCGCATTATGTTATTTTTAAAAAATTAAGATTCATAAAAAAACAGGGCCTAATAATTCGGATTTTGATCCAGTCCGGGATTAACGTCAATTTCACTTTGCGGGAAGGGAAACAGGTAATGCTTTGCCGGATCAAACTTACGTTGCGCACCTCCGGGATCTATAAGCGTTGGAATATAGGTCTCCGCAGTTTTCCAGCGTTTGATATCCCAGTAACGCTTGCCTTCCAATGCAAGTTCCACCCGGCGTTCATGCCTTATGCGTTCACGCATCTGATCTTTACTTAAACCTGCGGGCAAAGGAGGCATATCAACACCTGGTCTTGCCCTTATGGCATTCAGCGCATCGTATACACTTTGGTCGGGACCAGCATCTTCATTCCTGGCTTCTGCATAAATCAACAATACTTCTGCATAGCGGAGCAATATCCAATCCTGCTCACTTCTTGTGCTATAGTCCACCGGGAGCGCATCCCAGTTCAAACCTTTTACCGGTTCATAACCCGTTCCCGACTGGGCATTGTAGTTGAATCCCATTTCCACTCCTGAAGAATTGATCACTTTATCTTCAAAAGCTTTGATGGTCATTAACAGCCTGGGATCGCGGTTAAGGCGCCAGTTGGAGGGTTGATATAAAGGCGACTCGGCTATGGATTTACCATCGGTGCACTCATAATCATTTACCAGTTCCTGTCTTGGATTGATGGTACCATGCCAGGCAAATTGAATATCAGGCCCGGTAGCGGCCCTATCGGGATTGAGGTATTGTGCAGACATCATGATCTCGGGGTTACCGGCCTGCCCGCTGGCAAGAAACAATGTCCTGTAATTATCAAAGAGCGAAAATTTACCATCGGATATCACCTGTCCCGCAACATCTGCGGCTTCCTTCCATCTGCCGTTGTGCAGCAATACTTTTGCCTTTAGTGCCAATGCTGATCCTTTAACGGCGTGACCGTTGTATGTTGTATTGGCAAGGCTGCCGATGGCAGCATCCAGGTCTGCCAGGATTTGCGTTACCACATCTTCTTTTGTGCTCTGCTTCACTTTTGACTCGTCAATGGTCACCAGGTGTGTGTATAGAGGAACACCACCATAAAACTCCGTTAATGTAAAATAAAACATAGCGCGCAGGAACAACACTTCTCCTTTATACTGCGTTTTAATTTCTTCCGAAACAGGCGCACGGTCAATGTTTTCAAGAAAGAAATTACAGGAGCTTATCCCCTGGTAGCACTGTGCGTATATGCCTGACACAATTCCTCCCGAAGTAGGTTCAATGAGACCCTGTCCCAAAGCTACTACATCGGCGCCCTGGTTGGCACAGATATCTCCGCCCAGTACATCCCAGAACATCGTATTGTGATCGAACGTGGAAGTGAGTATTCTTGCATACACGCCGGCAAGTGCCATATCTACTTCATTCTGGTTATTCCAGAATGTTTCGCTTGAAATCTGATCAAGCGGGTTTTTATCAAGAAATTTTGAACAGGACGTTATTTGCACTGCCAATGCAGCGATTGCACATATTTTGAATAGCTTTTTCATAACATTTCAATGGTTTGGTTAAAGAGTGGCTTTCACGCCTGCGGTATAGGTTGTTACCTGGGGGTATATGCTGAACCTGCAACCATCACAGGAGCGCTCAGGATCAGACCCGGGATATTTTGTAATGGTAACAACATTATCGCCCGATATGTACGCACGCAGCGCTTTAAGTCCGATTTTACGGGCAAACGCTGAAGAGAACCCATAGCTCAGCACAACATTTTTTAACCTCAGATAGGACGCATCCAGCAACCAATAGGTGCTGTGTGTACCATTGTTGGGCTTGTAAGTCTGTTCAAACATTGCAGGTGTGGTATTGGAATGGTTTTCCGGTGTCCACATGTTCTTTACAAAGTCCTTTGTTGGTGAAGAGCCCTGTGCAAAAGGAGCGAATCCCCATGCCCGGTGCAACCCACCCATATATACCTTAGAGCCTTCAACACCTTGCAGGAATGCAGTGAAATCAAAGTTTTTCCATGACAGGTTCAGGCTGCCTCCATAATAAAACTTTGCGTAGGCGCCATCTACCACTACCCTGTCTTTTGCATCTATTACACCATCTCCATCGGCATCCCGGAAACGAAGATCACCCGGACTGGGATTGAACGGATGAGCGGGAGCTTTGTCAATTTCTTCCTGGCTTTGGAAAATACCTTCCATTTCTATGAGATAGTATGCATTGAAAGGCAATCCTTCTTTAATTATTCTTGTACCATATGAAGGGCTCTTTACACTCAGCACCTTATTGCTGAAAGTGGAGAAATTAAAGTTTATATTGTAAGCCACTTCACCGATCCTGTTGCGGTGACCTATCTCAAACTCCCAGCCTGTATTTTTCATTTTGCCATAATTAACGGTAGGCGCAGACAGCCCTATGCTCGCAGGTATAGGTATCTGGTAAAGAATACCGTCGGTAACCTTATCAAACCAATCTGCCGTAAAAGAGATCAAACCGTTTTGCAGGCTGTAATCAATGCCAAAATCGGTAACCGTGGTAGTCTCCCACTTTAAAGTACGATCCACCAACCGGGTTAGCTGTACCCCGGGCTCCAGCGATGCAAAGGGATAAGATGTATTGGCCAGCACATTCTGGTAAGGATATAACCCAACATTCTGGTTGCCCAATTGCCCCCAGGAAGCCCGAAGCTTCAGGTTATCCGTCCAGCCTGCATCCCGCAGGAAAGATTCTTCAGAAATTCTCCAGCCTGCAGAAAGAGAAGGAAAGAAGCCCCATCTTGTTTCGGGAGCTATCCTTGAAGTGCCGTCATAGCGTGCATTTGCTTCAAAAAGGTATTTGCCTTCGAAATCATAATTCAGCCGGCCAAAGAACGACTGGATCGCCCACTCATTGGCAGTGCCGCCTGTGCTTTGTCCATCTGCCGCGCCGGCATTCAATTCTGAAATATTATCTGTGGGAAAAGTAATTTTTGAACCATTCATCACCCTGTAATTGTTTGATTCCTGGTTATAGCCCAGCAGCACATTCAGGTTGTGCATTCCAGCAAACGTTTTCGTATAATTTAACGTGGAATACAGCGTTGTTTCAAAAGTTTGCGACATCTGTTCACGTACACCCTGCTGCCATACTGCATTGTTGTGGGCATAGCTGCCATCATTAAAATAAT
This sequence comes from Agriterribacter sp., assembly GCF_035444585.1. GTDB lineage: Bacteria > Bacteroidota > Bacteroidia > Chitinophagales > Chitinophagaceae > Agriterribacter. Next base: position 10,905 of record NZ_DAOMOZ010000123.1, on the reverse strand, counting down.
AATTGTCTACCGCATGCTCGAAGCGCTTGTTAAAATAGTCTGTAAACCCCACAGCACCTTTGGTGTACCATGTTAAATCTTTTGACAATTTTATGTCTGCATATACCTGTGTACGCACGTCGTTAATATTGATCTTTCTAAACCCGCTGGTTATTAAAGCATCAGGATTCCTCACTGTCCATTCGCCAATGCTGCTGCTGTACCTGGCCACATAGCCGGTGGTGCCATCGGGCAAAGTCATTGTTGGTGTATAATTGGGTCCCGAATAGGCGCTCATTACATAATCGTTATCGCCGAAATTATCCTGCTGAATATCTCTTTTGGTAAGCTGTACATTACCTCCTATGCTGATCCAATCCTTAACCTTACTATCTACTGAAAGCAACAGGTTATACTTTTTGAGATCATAGATACTGATGATCCCGCCCTGACCGTAGTATCCAAGCCCGAGGTTGAAAGTTGTTTTTTCATTACCGCCGCTGATGCCAAGATGGTGATCCTGTGCATACGCAGTTTTGAACACGTGATCCACCCAATTGAAGTTGGGATATTTAGGATCACCGGGGTTGTTGCGGAACGCGTTAATGGTTTCCTGGTTGAAATAGGTAGGCAGGCCGCTTCTTGTATTTGCCTGGTTCCAGTACTCCATATAATCTGCAGAGTTGGTCACAAGGTCTGGAAGCCGTGTAGCTTTTTGGGCCTGAACATTGCCATGATATTGAATGGTAAGATCCCTGGCTTTACCACGTTTGGTAGTAACCAGTATTACGCCATTGGCAGCCCGTGCCCCGTAAATGGCGGCGGAAGCAGCATCTTTCAGCACAGACACAGATTCGATATCATCGGGGTTCAGAGCGCTCATATCACCACGAACACCATCAATCAATATCAGCGGATCACTTCCGGCACTGCTAAAAGTGCCAACGCCGCGTATCCTCATCTGTGCGTTGTCATCACCCGGCTTGCCGGAGCTTTGCGTTACCTGCAGACCGGTAACTTTTCCCTGCAGCAAATTTTGTACATTGGGAGCTGAGCGCTTTGCCAGCTCATCGCCTCCAATATAAGATACGGCTCCGGTAAGGTTTCCTTTTTTTTGCGTACCATAACCTACCACCACTACCTGGTCGAGCTCCGATACATCTCTTTTTAAGAAAATATCATAATGCAAACTGTTGGTTATTGTAGTTTCCTGTGTGGCGAATCCTATGGCTGTTATCACCAGCACATCTCCTTCGCCGGCTTCTATACTGAATTTGCCATCTGCACTGGTTTGTGTACCGGCAGATGCATTTTTAATTGTAACAGAAGCACCTGCAACAGGTTCTCCCTGTGCATCTTTTACCGTGCCGGTAACCGTTTTGAAATACGATGGCGCAAAGTGGTTCGCCGTGGAGGTTAATGGAATGTTTAGTCCACAGAACATAAATAATATTGCGAACCATCTGATGCAATACTGCGAAGCGCATGAACGCGCAGGCGATACATTCTCATGCAGAGAAAAAGCTTTGGTTGCAGACATACGTAAGTTTTTATTGATGACTGAATAATGAATAGCTCAACAAACCTATCAGGAATAAATGCTTATCAGGTTGTGGATTTTATTGAATTGGTAAAGTTTTTTACCATCAATTCTTATGTTACTTTTTTCCGATTTTTTATAACTTTAAATCCGATATTGGTATAAGCGTACCGGCATAGCCGGCTGATGGCTTGTTTTAAGAAGGAGATTCCAATGTGCGCGTATACCACTTAAATGCTTGTCAATGAAACCTGAACTGATCGTAGATGCGCCTATCCTGGGACAGAAAAAAATATGGGTGAAAAAAATTAATAAACCTCATTTCGATCATCCTTATCATTTTCACAAACTTGCTGAAATAACCTGGATAGAAAAGAGTCACGGGAAGTTGATCATAGGGGATTATGTAGGGAACTTTTCTGAGGGCGAGATCATTCTTGCCAGCCCCGAATTGCCTCACCTCTGGAAATGCGATCCGGCCTATTATAAAAGCAATAAAAACCTGGTCACCAAAGCGGTCGGGCTGTATTTTCCCCTTGAGCTGGCAAACAGGGTATCGGATGATGTTACCGGCATACACATGTACAATGAGCTTATGCAAAGGGCTGAAAGGGGACTACGGTTTTACGGTAAAACCAGGGCTGCCGTTAATGATAAAATGAAAGAGCTGGTTAACGCCAGCGGTTTACTGCAGCTTGGTATTTTTTTACAGGTGATAGATATACTTTCAAGATCGGACGAGTATGAATTTCTCGCCAGTGTGGGATACACAAGATCTTCCAATATCAACGACATAGAAAGGTTCAACGAGGTATACCAATTCCTCTTAAAGAATTTTCACAAAGATATTATGCTTGAAGAGGTGGCCCGCATTTGCAATATGAGCCCTAATTCATTTTGCCGTTTTTTCAAGCAAAAAACACAGAAGACCTTTACTTATTTTCTAAATGAAATACGTATCGGTCATGCAAAAAGATTGCTTCAAAACGAAAATTACCCGATAAAGGATATCTGTTATGAGTGTGGCTACAATAACCCGGTACATTTCTTCAATTTCTTTAAAAGAATCGTCAATCAAACTCCAAAGGCATTCAGGAGCAGCATACTTAAAATGAATAACGAACACCGGAATTAAATTGAAACAGGTTAAGAATTGATTATTATTTTCCGGGATACAATCCCGGAAGAACATAGCAGGTATGAAGTCAGAGACTTCATACCGCGGTGGCTCATACAGCAGTGGCGCCAGTCCTGGTGACATATCTTCCAAACTTTCGCTATACGGGGCATTTTTTCCACGGATTGGATATCAGTCATTAAACATGAACCAGGCAATGCCTGTGTGTTCATAAATACCGATAATTCATGTCTGGCACTTTTTTGGTATAATCACTTGGCAAAGAACCTGATTTTTTAATTAAACAGAACTTGTATGAAAAAGATATTTTTTTTCGCTGCTGTTGCAGTTGCCGTTGTTGCCTGTAATAATTCGGGGGATACAACAATGAGTGGCGATGATACGGCTACACTGCAAACGCCGCCGGCAGATCATACCCATGTGGATATGGATGCTGCTGCAACATACCAGCCCGGAGAAGGTGATGTAAAATGGCAGAACGAAAAATTGCTTGTTTATGAAAACGGTACCTGGAGAGAAGCTGAAAAGGATATTACACTTGATGACGGTACAGTAATTACAGTTAAAGGAGATGCCAGGAATAAAGAAGGCAGGACCATTACGCTTAAAGAAGGTGAATCTGTAAAAAAGACCGGACGCTTTTTTGACAAAACAGGAAAGGCCATTTCCGATGCATGGGATGCCACCAAAGAAGGTGTAAAAAATGCAGGTGAAGCGGTGAAAGAAGGTGCAAAGGATGCAGGCAAAGCCGTTAAAGAAGGAGCGGATAAAGCAGGCAAAAAAGCAAAAGAGCTGGTTGACTCGGTTAAAAATTAATATTTTGCCACGAAGGCCCGCTTGGACCGGATTCATTTAGCTTTCAAAGGTTTTTTACAGACAGTTACCTGAAGATCAGACCTGGTGTCCTTGTGGCTTAGTGGCACACCTTCTAAACCCGCCCTTTTGAGAGCGTCTCTTTTTTTATTACCGCTTCCTGCAAATTACTTTAACCTGAATGCAATGCCGGCGTTGATATTTATGGTTTGGATATGCTGACTCACATTATAAGTTTCCTTTGTACCCATGCTTGTTGTTATGCTAACATTCTTAAAGTTCGGTGTATAATTCATATAATCCGCGCTCAGCATAAAGGCCATTCTCTTACCCGCATTGAACCTCATTCCGAGATTAACCAGATATGAAAATGCTGTTGCGGTAGCGCTGTGCTGCCGCACCCATCCTGAACCTTCCAATGATGAAAAGCGCATATCAACTATAGGTGAGGCGGTAGTCTTAAACCCGGCCAGTGTTTTGAGCTCAAATACGATGGTACCTTTCTGGTTTAAAGACTGGGCGGAATAAATCCCTGCCATCAAGCCTCCGCTGTTCCATCCATCGCTTTCTACATTTGTATTTGCCCCTGGAGCTGCCTGCCTCATGCTGGCGGCAAGTGATTGCACATTAACAGGATGATACTGGCCGCGAAGCAGCACTGCCAGTCCCGCATTCTTTTTGAGCTTATATGCAAAATGCGCATCAAATACTCCTCCTGTGCTTGTACCGTCCTTCACAAAGCTTCCCAATGGTATAGCCGGGCCTAATGATATACCGATATAACCCCTGTCAATTTCTGTTGTTTGCGCCGATACAATAGATGCGATAGTCATACAAATGACCATAAATAATATGTTCTTCTTCATAGTGATTGGGTTTAGGTTAAAGATGTAGCTTGTAAATAGCCTTGTATAAAAAAGTAATGATTTAGAAATGAAAATGATTTATTACCATACATACGACAGGTGCAGTTTAAATGCCACACCCGCATTTGCATCAAGCGTTATTACCGGAGGAAATCCATTCGCTTTAGAATAGGGAGTGAAAATAATTTCTCCCATAAAATCATCTGATTCGAATAAACCGCTATCATAATCATATAATCTGATTGTATATTGATCCTGGGGTTCGGTTAAGTCTATAGCCGGAGTAATGTTGAATGCGTACACACTGGAAGGCCCTGCATTTTCATAATAAGTTGAACTTTTCCATAACACAGCATCACCTTTTGATAATTCAGGAAATATGTCAGCTCCGCTTGAAGCATCCCATCCACCCCCGTTACCTGTGGTTGCCGGGAACTTAGTTACTTCAATTTTGGTTACTTTAATTTTACGTGGAGTAATTTGTTGACTACAGTCTGCTCCGCCGTAACCTTCAGGGCAAACGCAGTCGCCGTTAACACAATGTCCGCCGTTCAGGCAAACGGTGTTTGCGCAGGGATCCGGATCGGGTAAAGTGATCAGGAAATCCGCGCTATCTTTTTTGCAAGAGAACGTGATCAGCAGGATCGCCAGTACAAGAAGCCTTTTCCCGGAGTTGAAACTTTTGATTTTCATGATGTTGAATTTTACAAATCAGATTAGAGCAAATTTGCTCTAATCTGATTTGCTCTAAAATGTCAATTTGGTCGCGTGAAGTATTTCAAAGACGATCAATTTGTAAAAAAGTTTGGAAAAAGGCTTCGCGATCTTCGCAAAGCAAAGCAGGTTTCGCAGGAGGAGCTTTCTTACCGGACAGGCTTTGAGTTGAGCCAGATCGGCAGAATTGAAAGAGGAACGATCAATACTTCTATCAGTCACGCCGCCACAATAGCAAAGGCGCTCAATATACACATCACTGAGCTTTTTTTATTCGATTGATCATTGTTGCCACACTTCCGGTTATTTTATATCCGGGATGCAATCCCGAAAGAACATAATGAATGCGAAGTCTTCAGACTTCGCACAGCATATCAGCATATGAACTATGATGGTAACTCATAAAGCAATTATAGGACACATTTTAATTTTCGGGATTTGTAGCGTTCGTCTTTCAATCCACTTTTGCAAACCGGAATGAATATACAAAAGGATCCAGTGTTATTCCGGCTGATAGTTCGGCGGGAGTATCCCGTTGTATTTTTATAACTGCTGTTGTACTGTTTACCAGGTGCAGCGTAACAGATGCCCGGATAGAAGTATTGGATCCTTTATTCATTATTGTATCGCCCTGCTTTCCTATTCCGGCCCGTTCTTCTTTCAAAATTTTATACTGTTGTGCGGCAACAGCAATATCTTCTGCAGTAATTTTCACTTCCTCCTTTAGCACACAGGATGTGCAGCCGGCAAACCCGTTGAATATACTTAAAAAAGCAGTGTCGTTCGTTTTAGGGTAATAGAACTGAACATAGCTTTTGATCTTCACTTTTTGTTCATCCAGCTCATCTATCTTCAGGTATCCCCTGTGCGATACGGCTTTAGGCTCCACTTCAACCAGTTGCCAGTTGCCTGTAAAAGTTTCATTTAAGCGCACTGTGCTTTTTTCTTTTGCTTTATTGCCGGTTCCGGACTTTACTGTTCCTTTTCCTGCTTCTTCAGCATTGCGTGTTTCATTTTTTTCCGGCTTTTGGGAATCAACATCAACAAAACGTTCTTCACCTGCAGTTGTATCATTTGTATTTACCATTTCACGTGAGCCGTCATTTACGATCTCTTTACTTTTTACTGAATACATTACCACCGCAGCTATTGCAATAACAAAAAAAGCAATGACCAATATGAGCGATGAAGGTTTTGCAAGAAAGGATCCGGCTTTTTTTTGTGGTAGCTTGCGCTCTCCCGGCTGGAAGAAACCGGAAACTTCACCTCCTTTTAATTCTCTTGTCAATTGGGCAAGCCCTGTGTTGTAATCTTTGGTAAAATCTACATGCTGTAACCGCTGCAGCCTGAAAGGCGTTTTGCTGTCATGCACAATAACGGGTATAACCTTTTTATCCTGATCCAGCGCATAATATACCTCATCCAGCACATTATTGGAGATCACCGATTTTTCCGTTTCTATGAACAATAAGCAATCGCAGGTTTCCAGTGCTTTTTCTATTTCAAGATCCCATTCCGAGCCTGCCCTGATGTCCTGCTGGTCAATCCATACATTAAACCCCTGCTTTTTGAGATCGAGTGCAAGCCGCAAAGCAAAGTCCGATCCATCAGCCCTCGAATAACTAAAGAAGATTTTTTTTAATGCCATTGAAAGGTATGTTACCTGAAAATACGGCTTAAAAGTGAAAAATTAAAAACCATAAACTTCCGGGAACCCGGAGATGCGGTCGGTACCCGACGAAGGAGGGTCAGCACCGCATCTGAACGCAAAGCACCAGGAAATCAAATAATAAGAACCAAATACCAAGAACCAAATAAATACAGATGGTTCGTTCCCCGCCACGGCGGGCAGGCTTATAATGGCAAAACTTAAATCCGAAGCGATAAGCTCTAAATCCGAAACCCGAAAACACAGCCCCTTTCTCTTCTCACCATTCTCCATTCACTTCTTTCCTCCTACCTTTCACCTCTTTCCTCCCCTCCATACTTCGCTCCCTTCCCCGCCTTGGGTATCGTTCTCAAAATAAAATCGCGCAGGTGTTGGGTGCTGGTAGCCAGGTCTTCCTTACGCAGGTACATCATATGCCCGCTGCGGTAGCCCTCCCATGTCATACGGCTTTGCAGCTTTCCGCCCGGGTCCATTTGCCACATATTGTATCTGGCATTGAAGTAATCGCAGGCGCCATCGTAATAACCGCTTTGCACCAGCAGGTGCAGGTCGGGATTTTGCGCCATCGCCTGGCGGAGATTTTCGCCGGTTTTGTTGTTTTCATTGTCCCATGGAAATACATTGCCGAACATATTGTAGGGGAGGTCTGTCCTATAATTCAGTTCATCACGAAGGTAAATATTGATAGCGGGAGTAAAAGCATGCAGCCAGGCTGCCAGCTCCGCATTGTAATCCGGACGCTCGCCACCGTCTTTTTTATCTACGCCAAGGTAGCGGGAGTCTAAGCGTCCGATGGTATAGCCTTTGTCTCTCAATAATTCCTTCCAGAAAAAACTGGCAGAAACAGAAAGGTTTTGCTGCAGCACCGCTTTTTCACTCAGCCCCGAATAACGGGCTACCTTAGTCGCTATTTGTTTTCTTGGGGCTTCACCAAGCGTACCGCCTTTTGCCAGGGCCGGCAGGTATTCATCAACGGTAAAAGCTTCCACTTCGGGCAGCATATCGGTCAGGTCTTTTTGCTGCAGATCGGCAGGCAGCACCTTGTGATACCAGGCTGTGGCAGCGTAATAGGGCAGCAGCAATGCGGCGCCCATCACTTCGCCCCTTTCAATGCCCAGGTTGGTTGGTGAAACCAGTATTACACCATTAAGGTATATCCATTGTGCATTCTGCAGTTCCAGCGCCAATCCCGAAACCCTTGTAGTGCCATAACTTTCACCAATCAGGTATTTGGGAGAAGCCCAACGTTTGTACCGGCTGATGAAAGTACTGATCCATTCTGCCAGGTATTTGATATCGGCATTCACACCAAAAAATTTCGTCTTTGGTATATCCTTGTTCACCGCTCTTGAAAAACCGGTATTTACCGGGTCTATATATACAATATCTGCCACATCCAGTATAGAATACGGGTTATCGCGCATGCCATAAGGCTGAACGGGGTACCCTTCGTCATCTATTTGAAGTATCCGTGGGCCTGTATAGCCGATCTCCATCCATACAGAGGGCGTACCCGGCCCGCCGTTGAATGAAATGAGCAGGGGGCGGGATGAACGGTCGGTCACATCAGACCTTTCGTAGTAAGTATAAAACACGCCGGCAATCGGTTTCCCATTCTCATTCCATACGGGAATGGTACCTGCGATAACGGTATAGGGAACACGCCGGCCCTTAATGGTGATCGTATTTTTTACAGTAACAGCCGAATCTATATTAAGCTTGCGCACCAAAGCTTCCATTTCCTTGGCCGGTTGCTGCGAAGGAAGATCAGGCAGTTCATTGTTTTGCTTCTGCGGCAATGCTGCCGGTAAAAATCCTAAGAACAGCAGGGAGAGGAAGCCTATTTTTTTCATGGCAGGAAATTTAAGCGTTAAAGACGCTGCACTTAAAAGTATTAAATAAAAATTTATTTTTGAAAGCATAAACTCCCACGGGAAGTAAATGCTTATCTTTTATTTCAGTTGCATGAACGACAACAACGACGTGTACAGCATCCCCGGCCGCTTCCGGCGCATAGAGAACCTGCATATTTTATTATGGCTGCTTAAAGACATTTGCTGGGCTCTGGATTTCCATGTAACGGGCATGATCATGATCGTACCTACGCTTACCGTTGCCATTACCATTACCTGGCAAACGCGCAAGCTCATTGCAGAGCTTTTACATAACCTGGCAGTGGTGCTGTGGATCACGGCCAACTGCCTGTGGATGACGGGAGAATTTTATGGCTGGGATGAAGGTACCTGGGGCGCCCGGCATTTGGCGCTCATTCCGTTTAGCACCGGTTTGTGCGTACTGGCTTACTATTATCTTTTTTTAGGGCACAAAAAAAACGTTAGAAAGCAAATGATATTAAAAGCGGAGGAGCTGGTGAGGGAGGAACAGGTGTGAGAAGCAAATAACAAATAACAAAAAACAAATACCAAATAAAGTCTGAAGCCATAAGCGCTAAATCCGAAAAATACAACGATAAACTAAAAATCATAAACAACAAATAATACAATTCACAAACCACAAATCCCGCTATCCTGCTTAAATGATTTACCTTTGCTGTCCTTAAAAAACACAGGATGTACAGGACACACACATGCGGGGCATTAAATATAGAAGATACGGGAAAAACAGTAACGCTTGCCGGCTGGGTACAGACCATCAGGAAGTTTGGCGCTATTACCTTTATTGACCTGCGCGACCGCTATGGCATTACGCAATTGCTATTCGGCGAAGAACTGAACCGGCAACTGGAAGAACATCCCCCGGGACGGGAATTTGTTTTGCAGGTCACAGGTATTGTCGTGGAGCGCAGCAATAAAAATCCCCATCTTTCTACGGGTGAGATCGAGATCAATATACAGTCATTCGGGGTTCTTAACCAATCGGCAACGCCGCCTTTTACCATACAGGATGATACCGATGGCGGCGATGATCTGCGCATGAAATACAGGTACCTGGATCTGCGCCGCAATGCGGTTAAACGCAATATGGAGCTGCGTTATGCAGTAAGCCGTTCTGCCAGGAACTACCTGCACGAAAACGGCTTTATGGACATTGAAACACCATTCCTCATCAAATCAACGCCGGAAGGAGCCAGGGATTTTGTGGTGCCTTCACGCATGAACACGGGACAGTTTTATGCATTGCCGCAAAGTCCGCAAACTTTTAAACAGTTGCTGATGGTAAGCGGCTACGACCGGTATTACCAGGTGGTGAAATGCTTCAGGGATGAGGATCTGCGGGCCGACCGGCAGCCGGAGTTTACGCAAATTGATTGCGAGATGAGCTTCGTGGAGCAGGAAGATATACTCAATATGTTTGAAGGGCTGATCAGGCGGATTTTTAAAGATGTAAAAGGCATTGAATATACAGACAAGATTGAAAGGATGAGCTGGGAAGATGCGATGTGGGATTACGGTAACGATAAACCTGATATTCGCTTTGGAATGCAGGTGGCCAATTTAAAAGTGCCGCCGCATGTATATCTCAGCAGGCAACAAACGATTCCCCAAACACCCATTGGCGAAGGCGGCTTTAAAGTATTCGATGAGGCCGAAACCCTTGTAGCTATTGCCATACCGGGCTGCAGCGAGTATTCCCGGAAACAAACCGATGAGCTAACGGAATGGGTTAAACGCCCCCAGATTGGCATGAAAGGACTGGCATTCATAAAATGCAATGCAGACGGAAGCTTTAAGAGCAGCATAGATAAATTTTATACCGGGGAGCAATTAAAATCCATTGCCGCAGCGGCTAAGGCCAATACCGGCGACCTGGTTTTAATCCTTGCCGGAGCCGAAGAACGTACCCGCAAAGCCATCAGTGAGCTACGGCTTGAAATGGGCAGACGTCTGGGATTAAGGAAAAACAATGAATTCAGGCTGTTGTGGGTACTCGATTTCCCGTTGTTTGAATATGCAGCCGATGATAACCGGTGGGTAGCGCGGCATCACCCGTTTACCTCACCCCGGCCTTCCGACATTGATACCATGATCAATCATTCGCCTGTTATTGAAGATGCAGCAAGATACCTTGAACATCCCTACGCCAATATCAAAGCCAATGCATATGATATGGTTTTGAACGGAAATGAGATCGGTGGCGGATCCATCAGGATCTTTCAAAGGAGCCTGCAGGAAAAAATGTTCGCCGCACTGGGCATGAGCAGGGAAGAATCGCTGCATAAGTTCGG
>NZ_DAOMOZ010000122.1:0-14579 GCF_035444585.1 Agriterribacter sp. | reverse complement strand
CACAATGCGGAGTAAAATGGCAATGTTCCTATGCGGGTGCCAATCACACTCTCATTGCCCACTTCTAATCTTGGCTGCATCCGACTGTCCAGTATTTCTCCATGAAGCCCCTGCGCTCCTGCATAATAAACATACATCTTTCCATTTTCAATGATGGGCTGGTGCATTTGCCACATCATCCCTCCTCCGTAATCACCGAGAGGCGGATTGGGCAACGCCGGCCTTCTGTCCGGCCGCCACCAGTTTATTCCATCCCGGGAGGCTGCCATCTGGAGCGACATCGTTTTGTTAGAAGCATCGTAATAGGTGAGTATTCCTACAAATCCCTTGTTTACCTGAACAGGGCAAAGCTCCAGGTATTGTGCAAATCCCGCGTCCCGCCAATCCCGCTCAAAAATAATTTTAACCGGTTCCCATGTGGTTCCGTCGGCACTTGTACTGCGTCCTATTTTTCTTACCAACTGCTGGGCGTTATTATCAAAAGGGATCACCCTGTCACCCGGTTCTTTGGAATATTGCTTACAGTAAACCACATAGGTACCATCCGGTTGCCGGTAGAAATACGCCACATCGCCGCCTCTTCCTAAATTCAGGAGCGGTCCCGAAATCAATTCCCAGAGTTTACCGTCTTTAGACCGGTATTTGTAAATGCCCCTCTTTTCACCCTTTGGCGCAGGCAAATGCCCTACCCGCGTAGAGTCCGGACCAAGGAAAGGGTTTCGAATAAGATACATTTCATACGGCCATTCTTTATTCTCCGGGTCCACCAGCACAGAGGCGTACTGCGCTATGCCTCCTGAATTCATATCAAATAAAATATTGGTATGCCCGTAGCCCGGCCACTTTACAAGATCCAGTTCAGGACGATACCATGAAACCCCGTCTTTGCTCTCCAGGTAGGTCAGTCTTCTGAGCGATTCATGTTTACCATTGATTCCCTTCAATTCCGGTTCAGCAGGGGTAGACACCTGCCAGGCTTTCCACAAACCGTCTATAGGGTCGTGCAGCACGGTTCCGTGTGCCATTACGCCCCCGGCATCCCAGGGCATGGCAGGCTCCAACAGCGGATTTTTAGGATCAGGCACTCCTTCTTCCTGGCGCCAGTACACCAGCAACAGAGAGTCGAAATTGTCTGGCATCAGTAATGGTAAATTCCTGACAGGGCTTTCTTCAAGAGCGCTTTGTTTATTCTCTGAACTGCGGTTATTTTCTGAAGCCTGCCGCGTACACCCCAACATTAAAGCTGCACTAAAAAAAACGAAGCGCAAAAGATTCAGCTTCCTGTTGTTTTTATTTCTCTTTTCAAAAAAAATCCGCCTGACGAAAGTTGCCGGAAAGATCATGCAGGTTGAATTTTTCATCTTAAATTTTTAATTGATTATTGTTATTTGAGCTCTTGTACAATTATTGACTTCCCTTTTTTATCCACTCCAAACAGTATTTCCCTCTTTTTCTCTGATTTGTCTGATGCAATGCCCTGCCCGCCATTTACCGTTTGAATGGTTCTGCTATGCTGAAGCGTGTACCCCGAACGGGGGATTTGCAGAACGTATATTTCTTTACGATCGTGACCCGTAACATACAATTCTCCGTTCCTGTTCCATACTCCTCCCGAATTGCTGTAAGGCGCAAACCGGTTCAGTACATTTTCGGGATAAATCCAGGAGGCAACTCTTTCCCACTTTTTGGTGAATTTCACCAGATGGGTCCACCGGTTGTCCCTTCCTTCCGCAGAACGCCGCCCGCTGTAATTGGCAAATGCCACCCACCAGTAACCATCTTTTTCGTCTATCCATGTAACAGAGCCGCCGGCCAACCCGAAACTGTGGTTGCCTATATGCTGCATGGTGCGGATATCAAAAATTTCAATAGAGCTGGCCATAGGTGATTCCGGGAAATTGGAATGGGCGCAATACAGCCTGCCGTTCCGCACAATGCCACTGTTCAGGTGTTTCAATATGCCTTCTTTTTTACCGTTAAATAAAGAAACCATTCGTCCATCCGCTTTTTCGAATTTATATACCGAAGTATTGGAGATCGCATAGAAAAAAGACGCATCTACCGCAACACCCTGAAGGCGTATGGAATCGGGTATCTGATACCTTTTTATTTCCATGAACTGCTGGCTTCTGCCAACCAGTGTAAGCAAGCAGGTGTTAACGAGGAGGATAATAAAGCGGAAGCGATTCATGCCTTTTTTACATCAGATTTTAATTCTTCGTGAATATATTGTTGTCATCGGTTGCCCGGTGTACCAGTCGCATCTTACTTAACTGCACAGCCCTGCTGCCGGCGATCATCCGGGTGGTTACAAAACCCAGCACACCTCCCAACATGAGTGCAACGCCCACGATCCATAAGGCAATATTGTAATTGCCGGTAAGGTCCCTGATATACCCCATCAGCAAAGGAAGCGTAGCCCCGGCTATATTGGCCATGGCATTGATTAAGCCTATGGAACCCGCCGCCACGGGCCCGCTGGCCAGGTACTCGGTTGTTACCGCCCAAAAAACCGGTGTAACGGACCAGTTCAGTGCTACGGAAAGGATCAGTAGAATATAAGAAAACATTGACCCCGTATAGAGGCATCCTATCAATAATATCCCCGATAAAAGCAAAGGCATTCCCAGGTGAAAACGGCGCTCTTTCATCCTGTCGGAATGCTGCCCGTTTATATACATGAATATACACGCAAACAGAAAGGGCAAGCCCGAGAGCAGGCTGACAACAAAATTTGTTCCGCCTGAAACGCCCTTGAGTATCTGTGGTAAAAACAGCGTAATTCCAATGGTTCCGAAAGCCTGTAACAACCATACCAGGCTCAATATCCACACTTTTGAATCAGAGAATATACGCTGCCACGCCTTATCCTTTTTTTCTACGGGAAGGTGCGATTCAGCGCTTATCTTACCCGAAAGCCATTGCTTCTGTTCGCCGTTCAGCCACCGGGCTTTTTGTATGGTGTCGGGCAGGTACTTTAGTACCACCAGACCCAGTACAATGGCCGGGATCCCTTCAATAAAATAAAGCCAGCGCCAGCCTGCAAAACCAAAAATACCATGCATTTCCAGCAATGCACCCGAAATTGGCAAGCCTACTACAGATGCCAGCGCCGCCGCAATATAAAAGAATGACATGGCACGTGCGCGGTGATCTGTGGGGAACCACCGGCTGAGATAATAAATGATACCCGGTGTAAACCCTGCTTCGGCAGCGCCCAGCAGCAACCGCATGCCGTAAAGCTGTCCGGCTGTATTGATAAATGCCATTCCTACGGCTACAATCCCCCACGATACCATGATACGGGCTATCCATCTCCGTGCTCCCACCCTTGCCAGAATGATGTTGCTGGGAACCTCGAATATGATATAAGTAACATAAAATAACCCGGCACCAATACCGTACATGCGGGCCGACAACCCCAGGTCTGCATTCATCTGTAAAGCCGCAACAGAAATATTAGACCGGTCAAGGTAGGCTACCAGATACAGCAGCATCAGGAAAGGCAGAAGCTTCCGGGTTACAACACCCATCGTTTTCTTTTCAGATACGTTGATTTGATTCAGCATAATCACATTGTCTGTTTATTTAAAATTCACACCCGGCTTTTTTACTTTTCCAATACGTTCTTTTGTACAATCCTTTCCGGCGGTAAAGTCACCGGGCTCTCCCATTTGCTAAAGCGCCCCGATTACGCCTGCCGGACTCTTAATATCTTTGTATTAATTCCAGCATTTTCCGGTCGAGCTTCAACCCTTCATAATCCTCATATTCCACATCTTCACGTTCGCTGTTAAAAAACCCGCTCCCTCCTCTAAAATCCCAAAAAGCAAATCCAATGTCATGCTCTTTTAATACTGAAAGAACGGATTCTATATATTTCAGGGTCACATCATGAGGAGTAAACCTATTTACTCCCATTTCTCCGATGTGTACGCCAACCCCGCTGTCTTTAAGTTCGATCCAGGGGCGGTACATTTCCCTGATCGCTTTTACATCCCATATTTTACCCCGCTTATCAACATAGGGCCAGGTAGGCGGTACCGTAGCATTCCCGTATTCCTCACCTACCCAGGAACATTTATAATGGGTAACATATACAGGATCATATCCCCTGCCGCTTTGAGCCACTTCCAATGCCGCCAGTTCCTTTACGACATTCCTTCCACAACCATTTCCATCTGCAATGATCAAACGGCCGGGATCAATCTTCCTGATGGCCTCCACCGCAGCTTTCACCATTTTTATATACTTTGTATCTGTAGTAATCGGTTCATTCAGTAAATCGAAACTTAAGAGCTGACTGTTTAACCCTTTGTACCTTTTGGCAAACATCACCCATTGTTCAACAAATTGGGAAAGCATTTTATCATCATCAAATAAGTTGGGCTTTTGTTCCGGCGTGTTAACCCAATAGCCAGGGGCTTTGTGAATATTCAGGCTAATATGGATTTTATATTTCTTACCCCAATTTATGGCTTCATCAATTTCGAGTAAGGTCTTATGGTCGTATTTTTTATCCCCCCGGAACCAACACTCATAGCTCATTGGCAAACGTACAAAGTTAAACCCCAGCCTGTTGATCAACATAAAATCTTTTTCCCGGAAGGGCTGGTTGTTGTTTGCATCAATTTTTTCCAGAAGATTAAACCCCCTCCAGCGAGGCAGTGAATCGTACCGTATATCATTTTGTGCAGTTACAACCGATAGGCTACAAAAAAACAGTAATGTCCACCATACTAATATTTTCGGATCAATACGTTTCATAATTTAAAGTTTAGCCACGAATGCACAAATTTACACTAGCCTCTTCGCGCTCATTCGTGTATTCGTGGCTATTAATAACAATCCGGCTACATTCCTTCTTACCAGCCCGGGTTCTGTGTCAGGTTTGGATTGGCGTCCAGCTCTGCCTGCGGTATAGGATACAATTCCAATTTCGGAGAATACGGGCTCAATGCATTATTTAAAATCTGAGCCGGATCCATGGCGGAAATTTCATCCTGTAAAGTACCCCAACGTCTGATATCAAATACGGTAGTATATTCTCCCGTCAATTCCAGACGCCGCTCTTTCCTGATCTGTGCTCTCACCTCATCCTGACTGCCCACGGGGTATTGCGAAGCATTTGCCCGCTCCCTCACCCTATTCAGAAAAGGTACTGCCTGGGCCGTCTGCCCGGTTTCATTAAGCGCTTCTGCAAGGCACAGCAGCACATCAGAAAAGCGCATCTGTATTAAATCTGTGCTATAGTCTGTGGGAACCGACGCCTGGCTGGCTGCCAGCGGGGTTCTGCCAAACTTACTGTATGCGAGGCCTGTATAGGGTAGTAGCGTATTTCCCACTATGTATCCTCCCTGTGTTTCATTTCTATACCTGTTTGCAGAAAAATCATAAATAATACTGTCGCCTGCCGGCAGGGAAAGGTATCGGGCCATTGCGGTAACATTTCTGCGTATATCCGTGCTTTCGTAGAGATTGTAAAAACCCGGAGTTGTTCCATAAAGCGTTTGAGTAACGGTGCCTACCAAACCGGGAGGAAACAGAAAGTAAGGAACTATAGTTCCACTATGCGAATAGGTGGAGGTCCATAGATTAGTCCAGGCAAAAATCACTTCTTTATTTTTCCTGTTATTATCTGCGAACACGCTTAAAAAATCGGGCAATAAACCGAAATTATAGGTAGCCTCCCCGCTGCCTGTAATTTCGCTTAATTTACTAACAGCAAGCTGATAATATTCAGCTTTTTGTAAGGGTAAACCGGCGCCGGTAAGATATACCTTCCCGAGCAGGGCTTTAGCAGCACCTGCCGATATCCGCCCCAGATTATCATCCGTCCAGAAAGGTGGTAAATGTGACTCAGCGAATTTAAGATCCTCGATTATAAAATCATAGATATCCTGAACAGCCGCCTGGGTACCGAAGATCTCATCCTTCTGAGCTATAGAATTAACTTCTGATTTTATGAGGGGGACCCCGCCAAAGAGCCTTACGAGGTTAAAATAAGCATAAGCCCTGCTGAACTGCGCCTCAGCCTTATAAGTATTGGCAATGGCTTCATCGGATACAGCTTCGTCTGCATGGGCTACAACCGTATTAGCCCGCGCTATGGTTTGATAAATCCTGGGCCAGATATGGGTAACATTAAGATCAGTAGGGTTATGTGAAAAACCGTAGAACGGTGTGATCATTTGATCTCCACCCATACCGGCTGTAACATATTGCTGGCCAACTTCAGCCAGTATCCACTGGTAAAATATATCCCAGGGGGGATCAGCCCTCCAGCTATCGTAAACGCCAAGCGTGGCCTGTCTTAATCCTGCCTCGGTAGAAAACACCGTATTGGCAGAGAGGAAAGAATAAGCGGTTTCTTCGAGGTTCTTTTTGCAGGATACCGCACTGAAAACCATAAAAAGCAGTATCGGAAATATGAATTTAAATCTCATAGTATTATTTTTTTTGCATTAGAAATTACAGGATATTCCGAAAGTGTAAGACTTTTGCGTCGGATAACCCGCATAATCAATTCCCTGTTGCAGCAACGATCCCCTGAAAGAGCTTACTTCAGGATCAAAACCGGCATAATTAGTGATCGTTAACAAATTGGTAGCCGTAACCGAAAGCGTTAACCCTTTAATGGCTTTCAATTTCGGGAACTGATACAAAAGCGTCAGCGATTTCAATCTCACGTAACTTCCATCCTCTATCATTGCAGAGGTGATGTCTGTAAGACCAAACGGCGGATCAGCCAGAATTCCCGGATAACGCGGATCATTATGCGGGTTTTCAGCCGTCCAGCGCTTTTCATACCAATCCTGCGTTTGGTTGGTTACCTGCCCCGCCCAAAGAAGAAGCCCGCTATTGAGAAGCGACCTGGTAATATTAAGCACCTTATTACCTTGTGAACCCGTAATAAACACGTTAACACTCAGGTTTTTCCAGGTAAAATTATTGGTCCATCCAAAGGTAAAGTCGGGGGATGATTTTCCTAATACCTGCCTGTCTGCTATGTCTATCTTTCCATCCTTGTTGATATCCTCGAACTTGATTTGCCCGGGAACCTGCCAGGCTGCAGCGCCGGGATAAGGATAAACGGGTGTTCCGACATCGTCAAAATCATCGGTCTGAACAAGTCCTGCCAATTTATACCCGTAAAACTGACCGATCTCCTCGCCGGGTACCAGAATACCGTGTACCCCGCCAATCAGGTTGTTTCCTATTGATATATAAGTAGGCGCTGTTCTGTCGCCGAGGTTAATAAGCATATTCTTATTATGAGAAATATTAAACCGGGTAGAAAGCCGGGTATGTTTTTTGTCAATAATATCAGCAGCAATACTTAATTCAACACCTCTGTTGCGGATCGTTCCATAGTTATCCGTAATGGAAGCATACCCTGACTGAGAGGGCAGCGTTCTGGGCTGAAGCAGGTCGGTAGTAAGTTTATTATAATAATCGAAACTGAATGAGAGCCTGTTATCCAGCACGCTTACATCTGCTCCAATATTAAACTGCCTGGTCTTTTCCCATGAAAGATCTGCATTTCCAAGGCTGGACGGGTACATCGTTAATGTAAAAGCGTTATTGGCGCCCGTTGGATAAACCCCATTTACAAATTGCTGCAAAGACGAATAGGGTGCAATGGCCTGGCTTCCTGTCTCTCCGTAAGACGCCCTTATTTTTGAGGCATAGATGAAGTCAACACCTTTCATGAATTCTTCCTGGTCCAGGTTCCATGCTACAGCGGCAGTAGGGAAAAATCCGTATTTCCTGTTTTCTGCAAAAGGAGATGCTCCATCAGCACGTACCGAGGCATTTAAAACATATCTTCCTTTAAAGGAGTAATTGGCTCTGAAAAAACCAGACTGTATTTTACGATCCTGCCTGTAGGAGCTTATTTCCTGCCCCAATGCGCTTCCTATATTATTGATACCAAAAAAAGGGATTGTAAAATTTTCCGATTCTGCCAGGGTCTCTTCAAGAGTTTGGACATTGTATTCAGCGCCTAATGTAAGGTTCAGCCTGTGAATATCACTGAATGACTTATCATAATTAAGGTATGCATTTGTATTATAGCTGTACGTATTGGCTATAGCATTTTTGCCCAATCCGTTTTTAGGTTGTCCAAGAACCGTATTGGCGTCAAGAAATATTTGCCGCCTGGACAGATTTTGGTTCGTTCCCAGACTAACGACCAATTTCAATGCATCTAATATCTTAAATTCATTCTCTATATTTATTATAGAATAATCATTCTTCACCTTATCTATTTTAGACGTTAACTCGTTAACAGGATTGCCGAACCAAAACTGGCTGCTATTGCCGGGAAAACCGTAAGCATTAAACCCGAGGTAATCTACGGGAACAGTAGGCGACTGCCTCACCAGGTCTAAGAACCCGGCGCCTGTAGGCCATCTCATCTCAGTGCTGAAAGCCCGGTCTGTATGCTGCCGCACAAATGAAAATTGTCCCCTGATGCTGTACCAGTTGTTCACCTTGCTGCTGAGATTAGCACGCAAGCTCCCTTTTTTATTACCGGAGGCGCCGATAACGGAACCTACTTCCTTTATATAATTACCGGAAACATAGTACGAAGATCTGGATGTGCCGCCTGAAACAATAAGAGACAAATCTTCCCTTGAGCTTTGGCGCGTTGTTGCATCATACCAGTCGGTATTTGTAGTTACTGCGTCTATATCGCTGAAAACAGGTCCCCATCCAGAAAGCGCATTCCTTTTATTCATCACTTCCGCATACTGCCTACCCGTCAGCATTTTAAGCGGCTTACCAATGGTTCCGATTGAATAATTATTCCTTACTTCAATTTTTCCTTCTCCCGCCTTCCCCGACTTTGTAGTGATCAATATAACGCCATTGGCGCCCCTTGATCCGTATATCGCTGTAGCAGCGGCATCTTTCAACACTACCATGCTTTCAATATCTTCCGGGTTTATTCCATACAGCCCGTTTTGCGGATACGCATTCTTCTGTCCTTTTCTTAACGCTTCCGTATAAGGCGGCATCGGAAAGCCATCAACAACATACAGGGGCTCATTATCTCCGCTGAGTGAATTATTACCCCTGATCCTCACCACAGTCTGAGCCCCCGGCTCGCCGGAAGAATTAACCACCTGCACACCGGAAGCGCGGCCCTGTAAAGCCTGATCCAATGTATTGATCACAGCATTTTCAAAATCTTTACCCGATACTTCAGATGTAGCAGATGCCAAATTCTTTTTACTTTGTGAGCCATATCCAACAACAACCACGCCTCCTAAAGTGGAGGTTGATGAAACCATATGGATATTCCCCACATTTCCTGTATTATTTACTTTAATTTCCTTGTTCTCATACCCCACAAACGACAACACAAGGGTAGCTCCTTTAGTAACCTGCAAGGTGAACTCACCCTGGGTATCGGTAGTAGTGCCGGTGGCGGTACCTTTTATAAGTACAGATACACCCGCTAACGGGGCATCGTTTTCCAGAACAGTTCCGGAAACGGTTATTTTTTGCTGTGCGAACGTAAATAGTGAGAAAAAGAGGAGTGCTATGGAAAAGCATACCTTTTTGTTCTCCTGAAAAATCCGCGGTAACTTTTTTAACATGGCAATTAATTTAGGTTTGAAAGAAAATAGTTGTTGGTTAATTTTGGATAGTACATAGAGAAGGTCATTTGTCTCATCAAAAATATCTTCTTTGAATTCCGTAGTCTAATACAAAAACTGCAATGACTAATGCAATTTTGCCCTATATTAATTTTTGATTAACCTTATTCAAACAAAATCGATGAAACCAGTATTGATGAGACACATTGAAACGACCACCCCATCTTTTAAAGCTGAGCGCTATGTTTTATTTTCCTCGTGGTTTTGTAGCAAACCGTTTTTTTAGACCGCCCTTTTATAATGCTCTTATCCGGATATTCCGAAAACTAACTTCACTCCCGTGATCTTGCAATTTGATAGCGGCTTTATCATGAAGCTCATGGCGCGGGATACCGATATACCGGATCGCTCCCTGGATTTCAAAATGGTTGAGCGTTAACACGCCATTATGCACTAACGCAATATAGGCCGGCTTTTCAACGCTGCCATTGTAGCGAAACCGGGGAGCATAACAGTCTCTTGCTATACTGCTCCGGACTGTATGATGCAACGGGATCATATAGTGATATCCGTACCGAAAGTACAAAGCGTACCAACTGCGGGATATAAGAGCAATATCAGGTAGCGGGTGGTTTGCCGTTTGATTGAAGGAGAGGTTTTATCTCCCCCGTTCCGGTTATTGTTCAGTAATATTATCGGGCAAAGCAAAGGCAACATAGCTGCTGCCGGACCGTGTGCCCAACTTTCCGCCTCCGCAGGCGATAACCACATATTGCTTTCCGTTTACTGCATATACTGCAGGAGTTGCAAAACCCGCTGAGGGAAGCTGATGTTCCCAAAGAACCTCTCCGTTTCGTTTATTAAATGCTCTTATCTTTTTGTCGGGTGTTCCCGCAATAAACAGCAATCCTCCTGCGGTTGTAACAGGACCGCCGTAATTCTCTGTTCCCGTTTTTATTCCTTTGGGAGCAAAGTCCGGATGATCGCCTAAAGGTACTTTCCATTCTATATTACCGGTATTGAGGTTAATGGCATTGAGGGTGCCCCACGGTGGCTTTACTGCAGGATATCCTTCTTTTGTAAGAAATTTATTATACCCGGTAGTTGCGTATGGAAGTTGTAAGTATTGATCATGATCGGTTTTAACTGCTTCAAAATTTTTATTATAATCGCTCTTCTTTTCCAGTATATAAATTTTTATAGCTTCTTTTTCCTGTGAGCTCAGGTAATTGAATGCCGGCATCCTGCCTTTACCCGAGGCCAAAAGGGAAGTTAGTGTTGCATCATTATGTTTAGTTCGGATATTTTTGAGAGATGGAAAATTATCAGACCCCTCCCTGTCTTTTCCATGGCAGCTCATGCAATTTTGCATATATAACCTTTTGCCTGCTTCTAAATAGTTCTCATTTTTTCCCGTGGTCAACGGAATTTCGACCATCGTCAGTACCCACGGCATTTCATTTGAATTGATATAAATCATTCCCGTTGCCGGATCAAAAGAGGGACCTCCCCATTCAGCTCCTCCATCATAACCCGGAAAGATAACGGTTCCCTGTTGGGAAGGCGGGTTGAACATTGCTCCTGTACGGTAAGACGCCAGCCTTTGTTTAATATCCTGATACGAGGAATCCGGGACCAGGTCATTTAAGTCATTCTCAGTAAGGCTCTGCCTGGCAAAGGGCTTTATGAATGTGGCAACAGGCTGGGTTGGATTCATTTTCTCACCTGCAATATCTGTTTGGGTTGGAACGGATACTTCTTCTACAGGATAAACCGGCTCCCCTGTTGCTCTGTCAAATACAAACAGCATCCCTGATTTTGTGGGCTGTGCAACCGCATCAATTTTTTCCCCGTTCCTGTTTATGGTAACCAGGGCGGGTGGAGTAGGAAGGTCTCTGTCCCAAACATCATGATGAACGGTTTGAAAATGCCAGATGCGCATGCCTGTTGCGGCATCAAGAGCAATTATCGAATTGGCAAACAGATTTTCACCGGTCCGCCGGCCTCCATAAAAATCGTACGAAGCAGAGCCGGTGGGCACATATACGATCCCTCTTTTTTCATCGAGGCTCATCCCGCTCCAGTTATTTGCTCCCCCAATAAATTGATATGCAAGGGTATCGTCCCAGGTATCATATCCAAACTCTCCGGGGTGAGGGATGGTGTGAAATATCCATTTTTGCACGCCTGTTCTTACATCATAAGCACGGATATGCCCCGGGCCTGCGTCTGTTCCTTCAGAAACGATAGAACCGATTATGATAAGATCATTATATATCATGCCGGGGGTGTTCATGGTAATGGGGAAGTTGGTATGTCTCCATCCCAAACCGTCATGAAGATCAACCCGCCCGTTGTTCCCGAAGGCTTCAATAATTTTCCCGGTACCTGCATTTACGGCTATTAATTCATAGCCTACTGCATAGAAAAGCCGTTTATCTTCTTTTCCATCTGTCCAGTATGACAAACCCCGGTTGGTACTCGGCACATTGATCATTTGCTTTGTTGGCCGTGTGCTGTCTTTCGGGTTGAATATCCACTGCATTTCTCCTGTGGCTGCATCTAATGCGAATAGTTTTAACCGCGGCGAGGTACCGTACAGTACACCATCTATGACAATGGGGTTACACTGGATTTGTGTGCCTGCCATGCTGTCTATATCTTCTGTTTTATATATCCATGCTACCTGGAGCCGTTGTATGTTAGTAGTGTCAATTTGTTTAAGTGATGAGTAACGAATGGTTTCTTTTGTTCCTCCGTAGTTTTCCCATTTGCCGTATTTATCTTCCGGATGTATGCAGGAACCATAGATCAATGTGAGAATTGAGAATATAATAAACTTTTTAAAGATCATATCGTCCGTGCTGAGTTTGGTTTGGGTATTTACAGTCAAACTGTATTTGATGGCGCTTTCTTATGATCCAACGGGATCATATAGTGAATCGGTACCGAAAGTACAGAGGGTATCTGCTACGGGATATAAGGTTCTTATCCTGTTTTATATAAAAGTTATCATAGGAAATGGAAGACCTGCATTATTTTAATTATTATATACAGGCAGTGAAAGATTTTCCCGAAAAGCAGCTCGTTTCTGAAGCGGGCTCACCCCGTACTGTTTTTTGAATACCTGGCAAAAGCGGGAAACGGAACTGTAACCGCATAGAAAGGCAATTTCAGTGACCGGCTTATCGGTTTCTAAAAGGAGGCTGGCGCCATGTGACATCCGCTGCTCTAAAAGAAATGCTGAAAAAGATTTTTGTGTGCGGCTTCTGAAATATCTACAGAATGATTGTTCTGTCATGCAGGCCATCCTGGCGATTTTTTTCAGCGTAATCTGTTCCGAAAAATTATTTTTAATATAATTGATGACTTCTATTAACCGGTCACCGGAAGGCGGTTGCGTTGCGGCACCGGCGGTTTCATCTGTTATCCTGATCACATCCTCTGCCGAAGAAAGGATATGCAAAATCTGCAGCATCTCTTCAAACCTGTAAAACCCGCTTTTCTGTACACAGGATAAGAGCTTTTTACCGATGAGATCCCGTGTTTTTCCGATAATTTGTATCCCGCAGGACGTTTTTTCAACCAGGGCTTTAATATCGCTCAGCTCAATGATATTATCAAAGGAGCCGGAGAATATGTCAGGGCTTAAATATGCCACAATGGATCTGGAATGCAATATGGAATTTTCTTTATAGAAGGTTTGATCGCTGAGCCATATATGAGGAACGTTTGATCCTATAAAAACCATATCCCCGGAGGTAAAGGATTCAACTTCATTGCCGATTATCCGTTTGCCGTATCCTTCAATAATATAAACCAGTTCCAACTCGGGATGTGAATGATATGATGGCTGGATATGAAACGGGGAAGAAAAAAAATCTCTTTCTCTGTATTCAATAAAGAAAGCAGACCGGATAAAGGGAGTGATCTCGGTTGATAATAGTTTCATACGCAATCGTATTGCAGCCTAAATTAAGACTAATTTCACGAATCAGCCCTTTCGTCGGGCACATTTACTTTCGGCGAGAATAGTTCAAATTTTCGCATAGGCAAAAGCTCAACGATAAGTAGAGAAACGTAATATAATAGTCATTATAGAACTTCAAATAGTTATGGAGACAACGTTTTTCCCGCGGCGATGCGGCCGCGCCACGGCGAAGTATTTGTTATTGTTTTCTTTGCGCCCGCTGCACCTTTGCGCTCGCTGCGTGAAATCTTTATCAACGAACATTGCCATAACAGATGTATTTTAGCTCGGTATACTCTTCTATTCCGTACCTGGAACCTTCCCTTCCTATGCCGGATTGTTTTATGCCCCCGAATGGCGCCACCTCTGTTGATACAACGCCTTCATTGACTCCTACAATGCCATATTGGAGCGACTCTGCTACTCTCATACACCTGCTCA
The DNA here is from genome assembly GCF_035444585.1 of Agriterribacter sp. Lineage (GTDB taxonomy): Bacteria > Bacteroidota > Bacteroidia > Chitinophagales > Chitinophagaceae > Agriterribacter. Next base: position 560 of record NZ_DAOMOZ010000122.1, on the reverse strand, counting down.
CATCATTGCTATAAAAATATGCAGCGAGTCCATAAATGGAATCGTTGGCTATTTCGAGCGCTTCTTCCTCCGTGCTGAATTTTATGACGGGTGTAATGGGCCCAAATATTTCTTCTGAAAAAAGTTTCATTTTTTTTGTAATTCCACTCAGAACGGTTGGCTCATAAAAAAGTCCACTGAATGTACCGCCTGCCAGGCATTGGGCTCCATTAGAGATGGCATCCTCTACAAGGCGCTTTACTTTATTCAGGGCTGCATCATTGATCAGGGGACCTATTGAAATATTTTCTTCAGTACCGTTACCGGTGTTCATCTTTTGTACTGCTGCCACGAGCTTATTAATAAAAATGTCATAAACAGGCTCCTGCACAAGGATGAGATTTGCACATATACAGGTTTGCCCGGCATTCCTGAACTTTGAAGATATTACGCCGTTTACAGCATTATCTACTGAAGCATCATCAAAAATAATAAAAGGAGAAGTACCTCCCAGCTCCAGGGATAGCTTTTTGACCGTTCCGGCGCATTGGGCTGCAAGGATCCTGCCGGTTCCTGTAGAT
>NZ_DAOMOZ010000121.1:10494-14622 GCF_035444585.1 Agriterribacter sp. | reverse complement strand
TACATTGATGCCCGTGATCTGTGAAAAAACAGATAACACGATGCCTATGATCAGAGCCGTACGCAAACCGGGCTTCAGCAGGTCGGAAAAAGGCGCCTGCTTTTCTGTTAATGATTCGCGGATGGAAATGATTTCTTTGTCGGCGTTTTCCCTGCCGTTTACTTTGGCAAGTATACCATCGGCTTCATTCCACCTGTTTTGTTTTGCCAGCCAGCGCGGACTTTCAGGAACCGGGAGCAGCAAAAAAATAAATACAATAGATGGTACAAGTCCGGATCCGAACATCCATCTCCATCCTGAGTTTACGTTCCATGCATGGTCATGCAACCCTGCAATACCTGCATTTACAAAATAGATCAGGAGTATGCCGGTCACTATCCCCAATTGGTAAATGGAGATAAGCCTGCCTCTGATGGCAGCCGGGGCTATCTCCGAAATGTACATGGGCGACAGAATAGAAGCGATACCAATGCCTATACCGCCAATGAAGCGGAAGAAAATAAAATATTCAATACCTGAAGGAATAAGTATGCCAATGGATGAAATAGCGAAAGCAAAGCCGGATATCATCAGCACTTTTTTCCTGCCCAGCTTATCACTGAGCATTCCGGCAAGCATGGCACCTGCCATGCAGCCAATCAAAGCACAGGAAGCTGCCCAGCCTGTCATAGCCGGGGAGAGATCATATTTCTCCTGCATAAAACCGATAGCGCCCGCAACCACTGCGGTATCATAACCAAAAAGCAAGCCGCCAACGGCGGCTACAAAAGTGTACCGGTATACGTATTTTAAACTATAATTTCCCATATATCAATTGCTGTGGTAATCCCCGATATTTTCTGTATTTACAAATGCTTTGATCGTGCAACAGGTTGTGCCTTTGCCATTGCCCCAGGGACGGATGGTATATGCACCAACAGCAGCCGGTACAATAAAAGTTTCAGCATAATGCACGATAAAGGGTTTGAAAGCGCCCCCGGGACTTTCCACAACCGCTTCTCTGCCTTCCACAAGGTTGAGGATATTTACAACGCCGTTGGTATTATGATGAACCTGTCCGGTAAACCAGTGTCTTCTTGTTTCTATAAAAGAACCGTCATGAAGCCCGGTTCTTTCCTCCACCCATTCGTCTCCTTCCGCAATCTTTTGTACCTGGTTAAGAATATTATTTTTAGTCCATTGCGTGGTGCGGTTCCATTGAATGGAATGCTGCCCGTGCTTTAATGAAATAGGCCTGGGTTTTCCGTCCATTCCCATTCTTCCCCAGTCCCACAGCTTGAATGTAAAAATGTAAGGCGTGGCGCTGATCTCCAGCACTACACTGTTAGCGCCGGAGCAATGCACCGTACCTGCCGGGATCAATACGTGGTCGTGCTTGCGGATGGGCCATTTTTCTACGTACTGATCTGCATCAAATGTTACATTTTTTTCCTGGGCCGCTTCCAGGTCGCTGACCATTCTTTCCGGAACGATCCCTTCTTTAAGCCCGAGGTATACAAAAGAATCATTTTGCGCTTCCAGGAAATAATAGCTCTCATCCTGTGTATAATCCATCCCGAACTTTTCATGGATATATTCCTTTAAAGGATGCACCTGCAGGCTCAGATTTCCGCCCTGCATCGTATCAAGGAAATCAAACCTTATAGGGAACTCGGCCCCGAAAGCTTCAAATACTTTAACGCCCAGCAGCGCTCTGGGCTGGCTGAAAACAAGATTGATAGAAGGTGTTTCAAATAAAATATGATCCAAGCGTATCAGCAGGCTGTTCTCTTCCGGTACACAATCAAAGCCCCATGCAAAATTTTTTTCTGTTCTTTCCAAATCACAAACCTCTTTCAGCCATTGTCCTCCCCAGGGACCGGGATCAAAAAAAGGCACCACCCTGAAAGGCTGATGTACTATTTCTTTTAAAGCATTCTGCAATGCTGATCCGGATATCATTTTGGGGTCATCGGGGCGCGTTGTGTCCAGTACATAATCGGCCACCGGCAGCAGTTCTTTTTTTTGCCTGTCGCATACGCGCCAGTCAACAAAAAAAGCTCTTTTATACTGGTATGAAAATACGTCGCCGGGGTTATCGGTACCCAGATTGCTGATCTCATTGCGCCTGAACCGCAGTTGAATTTCCCATCGGGGCATATCGGCGTATATCAGTATATGCGGCTTTTTGTGCACAAAGGACGCCCCCGTTCCATAAATACATACTATGCCTTTTGTGCTTTTAATTTCCTGCCGCAGTTGTTCCAGGCGCTGGGGCACAAAAAAATCTTCCAGATCAAGTGAGGTGATACGACCAAAAACCGGGTCATCTGTAACATAGGGATATACCAAATGTTCAACCTGGTTTGCAGAAAGCATGGCTGTTTGCGCAGGAATAAAATGTATCGGATCAGTGATATGCCGTTTCAATTGTGAAACCAACTGTTCCGCAAAAACACCGTGATAGCATTCAATAATGATAACACAGGGATCAGCTTTTTCCTGATAAATGCGGCTTTGCAATTCATCTGCAATTTCATCCCAGCCCGAATAACCCCTGTAGCCATGCACCGCAACTTCGGGAAACTTGTCAAAATTAGAATTATACAAATTTGTGCTTTTAAGGTAAATAAATGATAACCAGAGCACCCTGCACATTCCGGTTGCCAAAGCGTCATACCTGAATATAAAACAAAAAAGCAACCCGGAGGATTGCACGCGTTATCTGAAAGCACTCACTGGTAATCGTTGTGCAATAAAACAACTCCGTTCATTGTTAAAATATACCCGTACACCTGCCTGTCATCAAATTAAAATTGTCATCGTCTTTCTGAAAGCCGTAATTCGGTATCGTGTTGCACGGTTAAAGTGAAATGCTGCCTGGTTATTTAACAGAATTTCGTAGATTTATGTCTATATGTCCATACATATCAAATGTAGAAACTTTTTTATTCATTCCCAATTATTTTAAAACTCTTTTTTAGCGGGTTGTGTAAGATAGCTGTATTTTTTATGCGTTTTTGCACAACCTTAACGGGTTCCCCATATTAAACCTTCTTTTTTATATGAAGATATTATCCGGATATCATGCGCTTCTCCTGTTGCTTTTTCCATATGGTTTAACTGCTCAGAATTTGTTGAAGTATGTTGACCCGAATATAGGCACAGCGCACAGCCGATGGTTTTTTTACACACCCGCAGCAGTGCCTTACGGGATGGCCAAACTGGCGCCATCCACCAACGGGCATTACGGCAATGCCTCGGGATGGGAGGCCGTAGGATACGACACAAGACAAAATTCCATAGAAGGGTTTGTGCATTTTCACGAATGGCAGGTGGGCGGCGTTGGTTTTATGCCCACCACGGGACAATTAAACGTAAAGCCCGGCAAGTTAGAGGATCCATCCGGCGGCTACCGTTCGTCTTTTAGCAGGGAAAATGAAATAGCTGAGCCCGGCTATTATAAAGTGCTGCTTGATGATTATAATATTACCGCTGAATTAACCGCTACCAAACGGGTTGGCTTTCATCGTTACATTTTTCCGGAGAACAGCCATTCGCATATTATACTGGATATTGGTAATAAACAGGGAGAAAGCGGTGAAGTAACAGATGCGGGCATACGAATGACCGATGATACCCATTTCGAAGGCTTTGTGGTAACGTATCCGCAATATCTTCGTTTGTATGATCCCGAAGGTAAGGTAGCCATGTATTTTTATGGCGAAGTCAGCAAAAAACCCGGAAGTGTTGGAGCATTCACTGAAAACAGCGTCAGCGAAAATACTTTAGCTGCCAAAGGAAAAGGAGCCGGACTTTTCTTAAATTATCAAACTGCGGAAAATGAAAGTATAGAAATAAAAGTGGGACTTTCCTATACATCAACAGCCAATGCGAAAGAAAACCTGAACGCGGAGGCCGCCACACTTTCTTTTGATGATGCCCGGATAATGGCGCAAAACACCTGGCAACAGGAACTGGGTAAAATCACAGTAGAAGGAACAGATGAGAAAAGTAAGGTAAAATTTTATACCGGTCTGTTTCATGCATTGCTGGGCAGGGGCATTGCCAGTGATGTAAATGGCGCTTATCCCATGCATAGGGCGCAGACAGGCAGGTTGAAAACCGGCTATGCAGGTGAGAGTCCTG
>NZ_DAOMOZ010000121.1:0-10484 GCF_035444585.1 Agriterribacter sp. | reverse complement strand
GCTTATGGCGGAAAAATCCCCGAATTTATGAACACGGATGCCATATGGGGGGCTTTCTGGAACATCACGCAATTGTGGGCATTGTGTTATCCCGAGCGGTACAGCAATTATGTGCATACGCAATTACAGGTTTACAGGGATAAGGGATGGTTTGGAGATGGTATTGCCAATAGTGAATATGTTTCGGGCGTAGGAACCAATTTTGTAGGACTTGCCATTGCCGGAGCTTACCAGGCTGGTATACGGAACTACGATATAGCCCTGGCTTATGAGGCCGTTAAAGCCAATGAATTGAACTGGGAGAACAGGAAAGTGGGATCGGGTAAGATGGATACCAAGGCATTTGTTGAACATGGGTTTGTTCCTTATCTTGAAAAGAATACAACAGATTCAACAGGGTCGCATTTCTCTGCTTCACATACGCTTGAATACAGTTTTAGTGCTTTTGCCGCCGCCCAGATGGCCAAAGCATTGGACAAGAAAAAGGATTACCAAAAGCTGATCGGGTATGCCGATGGCTGGAGATCTCTTTTTAACCCGGAGCATAAGCTCATGCAGCCCAAAAGAGCGGATGGTTCTTTTATAGATGATTTTAATTCCCTTGAAGCATGGAGGGGTTTCCAGGAAGGGAATGCGGTTCAATACTCATTTTATGTGCCGCACAATCCTGCTGCGTTGATCAGCGCTGTAGGAAAGGATCAATTCAATAAGCGGTTAGACAGCATTTTTCAATCCTCACAAAAAAGCGGTTTTGGTGGCGGGAAGGAAATAGACGCATTTGCCGGTATAAAATCATTGTATAATCATGGCAACCAGCCCTGCCTCCATATCAGCTGGCTTTTTAATTTTTCGGGTAAGCCGTGGCTGACCCAAAAATGGACAAGACTGATATGCAATGAATTTTATGGAACAGAGCCCATCCACGGCTATGGCTACGGGCAGGATGAAGACCAGGGTCAGTTGGGGTCCTGGTATGTGCTGGCCGCGCTTGGTTTGTTTGATGTAAAAGGATTTACAGATGCAAAGCCCATCATAGAATTCGGGAGCCCTTTGTTTGACAAGGCCACGATCACCTTAGGCAATAAAAAAACACTGATCATTGAAACCAAAAATAATTCAGGTGAAAACATGTATATACAGTCGGCACAGTTCAATGGAAAGCCGTTGAACAATTGCTGGTTGTACAGGGAGGATCTGATGAAAGGCGGTAAGCTGCTGTTTGTAATGGGAAGCAGGCCCAATAAAACATGGGGCGTAAAAGTACCGCCTCCGTCTCAGCAATAATCCGATGCAATCAAACAAAAAGCCTTTTGCGTTCAGCGGCAAAAGGCTTTGTAGCGTTAAGAAACTGGTTTTTTATCGCTCCGGGTGAAAGCTGTTCACCTCATCCATTGTTAAGCCCAATGCTTTTGCAACGCCTTCTCCATAAGCGGGGTCGGCCTTATAACAATTGCGGATGTGACGGATCTGTATAAATTTCTGAGCACCGCCGATCTGAGCGGCTGTATTTTTAAACAACAGTTCTTTTTTATCACTCGTCATTAAGCGGAACAGGTTGCCCGGCTGTGAATAGTAATCGTCATCGTCTGCCCTGTAGTCCCAGGCTGTAGCATCACCATGAAGCGCTAACGGCGGCTCTTTGTATTCGGGCTGTTCCTGCCATTCATTAAAGCTGTTGGGTTCATAATGCTTTGCAGCTCCGTAATTGCCATCAACCCGCATAGCGCCGTCCCTGTGAAAACTGTGATAGGGGCATTTAGAAGCATTAACCGGTATCTGGTAATGGTTTACGCCGAGACGGTAGCGCTGCGCGTCGCCGTATGAAAACAACCTGCCCTGTAACATTTTATCGGGTGAAAAACCGATGCCGGGAACAATATTGGCCGGGTTAAAAGCAGCCTGCTCTACTTCTGCAAAGTAGTTTTCAGGGTTACGGTTCAGTTCAAATTCACCAACCGGGATCAAAGGGTAATCACCTTTAGGCCATATTTTCGTTAGGTCAAAAGGATGGAACGGCGAGTTGTTGGCTTCCGCTTCCGTCATGATCTGTATGAACATTTTCCATTTGGGAAAATCGCCTTTTTCAATGGCATTGAACAGGTCCCGCTGGTGCGTTTCCCTGTCGGTACCGATCAGCTTTATCGCTTCTTCATCAGACAGGTTTTCAATTCCCTGCTGTGTTTTGAAATGGAATTTTACCCAGTGCCTCACATTGGCTGCGTTGATAAAACTAAAAGTGTGGCTGCCAAAGCCGTGCATATGCCTGTATGATTTGGGTATTCCCCTGTCGCTCATTACTATGGTTACCTGGTGCAGGGATTCGGGCAGCAGGGTCCAGAAATCCCAGTTGTTGTCAGCGCTTCTTAAATTGGTTTTGGGATCTCTTTTAACGGCGTGGTTCAGATCGGGGAATTTCATCGGATCTCTGAAAAAAAATACCGGAGTATTGTTGCCTACCAGATCCCAGTTGCCCTGACTGGTATAAAATTTCATGGCAAATCCGCGGATATCGCGTTCGGCATCTGCTGCACCACGTTCGCCGGCTACAGTTGAAAAACGTACGAACATGTCTGTTTTTTTGCCGATCGCAGAAAAAATAGCGGCTTTGGTGTACTGTGTGATGTCGTGGGTTACCGTAAAGGTTCCATAGGCGCCCGATCCCTTGGCATGCATGCGCCTTTCGGGAATGACTTCACGATCAAAATGCGACATTTTTTCTAAAAACCAAAAGTCCTGCAACAGGGCCGGTCCCCGCGCCCCGGCGGTTTGAATGTTCTGATTGTCCGGGACAGGATTCCCGGTTGTGGTCGTTAATTTCTTATTATTTTCCATGGCTTTAAATTTCGTTGTTGTGCAGCAATATTAATCTTTTCGAACGTCAAAAAAGTTTTTGTTCACTATTTTATAAATCTATTGTAAATAGATAATTTCTATTGGTGAAGTGAGGCGTAGAATGGGAGAAACGTGAGTAGTGAATAGTGAATAGTGAGTGGTGATCAGTTTCACGTTTATCATTTCACGAGGAGAAAGGAGTGAATAATGAAGGGTGAATCGTGATAGGTGATAGGTAAAAAGTGAGAGGTGAGATAAGGTGGAGTGCTATCGGTTCATCGTTAGTACGCCCCCTCAAAGCTGAACGCTGAATGCTGACAACTGATAGCTCACTGCTGACAGCTCCCAGCTAAAACAACTCCTGGTAGGCTTTTTCCCCCTGCTGCTGCTCATATTCATCTATAGCTTTTTTTATGGCACGTGACATTTCTTTTTCGCTTTCTGCAGAAATGGATTCGCCATTTTTCCGGGCACCTTTCAGCCATTCGCCCTCTCTTTTTGTTTTGAAAACGAGAAATTCATTTTTACCTGAAGTACCTTCCACAATCACGGTATAGGCGATTATTCGCTCTTTATTTTTGTATTTAAAAAAAAGGAATTTTAAAGGCCGCCTTATTCCAACACGTTTATTGATAACGTGACCAAGTTTTTCGCTGGGAAGATTAATAGCAAAGGGTTGCATCATTAGGGTTTATAGCTGCTAAATTATGGCCATTTTTTCTGCCGGTAAAATTTTGAGAAAGCAAAAACGGCCAGTTAACAAAATTTTAAACGACGAGATAGCATCAACGCCCTGCTTCATTTTATTTATATTGTTTTTTACAGGTAGAATAAATGCGCCGGTAATGATTTTTTTGAATGGTACAATCATTGCTTTACCACTTCACATTTCGTGTTACTGTTTTTACATGAATCTGGTATCTGTATGGCTGGTGCGCAGATTTAATAACCGGAGGGCGATAAGCGTCTTTTGCAGTCCGATGGCGCGTATATCATTAATAATAATCGGTTGCGTTGCATTGTATGCAACTCCGGGAAATATGGTTAGCCTTGTTTTGTTTTTTCTTTTTTCCATTATGCTTTTTCATCCATCTCAGGTCCCGGCAGGAATGCATGGATGAAAGATCTTGTACCCGAAGAGCAATCGGGCATTTTTTTCACGCCGGGGACGCAATTCGCAAATATTAAATGTATTGCTGAGCATTACGCTGGCCTTTATTGTTGACTATACGAAACGTTATTACCCGCTGCACGAACTGAGCCTGTATGGCATCATGTATATCGCGGGAGGGATTTGGCGGTATAACAGGTGTTTTTTTGCTTTACCGGACGCCTGAACCGGGATCATCCCTTTTTATTATCGGCAACCTGCTTAGCCGGCACACCCGGTTGCGCGATAATATCCGGAAAAAGTATTTTGAGGAATAAAATACCCATACCTGAGCTACCCGGAAAACACTTCGCACATCTGATCGCCTGAACAGCTCTGGCAGCATTCTTGATTACTTGGTATATAATTTTTAAATTAAAAAGAATATTATGAAAAAGATGATATTAATAATGGGGGCAGCTCTTTTTTTGTTCGCATGCAACAGCGCCGGTGACAGTGATAACAACCTGTCTTCGGATAGCCTTCAGAACAGTTATGAGAATAATGATTCTATGAATAACATGGATAACAATACCGATACGGGCAGCATGCCCAGTGACAGCACTGTCAACAGGCAGGACCAGCCCAATCCGTAGCGGTAATCATAAAATTCAATAAGTATAGCAACATATTAAGCTTTAGTCATTGATAAGGGCTGTCTCAAAAGTTGTGTTTTGCCACTAAGACCCGCCTGGAACCGGAAGTCCGCCTGCCTTTACATAGGAGGCGGGGATGACTCCAGTCGGACGGGGGACGGGCATTAAAACACGAAGAAAATAAAATCTGAAGATCAGGACTTTGTGTATTGGTGTGTTTTTGTGGCATATCTTCTATACCGGCTTTTTGAGACAGCCTCTTATGACTAAATTTTAATTATCCTGTATGGAAAAAGTCCTGACGAAAAAGAACCGGGGAGCAAGATTACATTCACCCAAAATTGTAAGACTTTATCCCGGGAAAAAGCCTGCTCCGGTTGCGCCTGCTCCGCCACCTGCTTTCCCCAAGCCTAAGATTGAAACTTTTCCTGCAGTGCAAATGCCTCCCCAGCCCGAAGCCTATCTGAAAGCCAACGAATTTGATTTTTTTTAAAGAAGCATTTACTTCTTGCCAGACAGTCCGGTTGAACGGAGGATAGCTTGGCAGAGCCGGGTGATTTTTTTATCGGCAGCGTGCTTGTTGTACGACGGAATAGATGCATATACAGGTGCGGAATGGGTAAAGATCATGCGGCACAACAGGTTCGCGGATTTTTTTCAACGCTTCATGCTTTTCAAAACACCTATCGGGCCATGACAGGTAAAGAACTCGAATTCGGACTGTAGCATTCTGCCGGATAAATTTGCGTTATTTTCTTTTACATACCACCATATGAGCAACAGAACTATTTTCCAGTTTTTTCACTGGTATTATTCTCCGGAGGGAAATTTATGGAACCACGGCAGGGATGAGGCCGGCAGGTTGGCATCACTGGGTGTAACCGATGTATGGCTTCCGCCGGCGTATAAATCGGCTGAGGGTGTAGACGAACCGGGATATGCCGTATACGACCTGTACGACCTGGGGGAATTTGATCAGAAAGGAACAGTACGCACCCGCTTTGGCACCAAAGCCGAATACCTGGGCTGTATAGCTGCGTTCCATGAGCATCACATGAATGTGCTGGCGGATATTGTGCTGAACCACAGGATGGGTGGTGATGAAAAAGAGCAGGTAACGGTAAAAAACGTAAATGAAGAAAACAGAACGGAAATGATCAGTGATGCGCATACTATTGATGCGTATACGCGGTTTACTTTCCCGGGGAGGAAGAAAAAATATTCTGATTTTATATGGAACTGGCATTGCTTTACCGGTACTTCTGAAAACGGCAGCATTGCAGTTATCCTTAACGAATATGGAAATGGCGGCTGGGAAGATGTGTTGGGAAAAGAATTCGGGAACTATGACTACCTTATGGGCAATGACGTTGAATTCCGAAATCCTTATGTGAGAGAGGAATTAAAAAGATGGGGGGTCTGGTATGTGCAAACCACCGGCATAGATGGTTTCAGGCTGGATGCGGTAAAGCACATCAATCCCGGTTTCTTCCCCGAATGGCTGCAATATCTTAAAGCACATTTTCAAAAAGACTTTTTCTGTATAGGAGAATACTGGAAAAGCGATGTGCAAATGCTGTTGAATTATATTGATGCTACCGGCGGAATGATCCGGTTGTTTGATGTACCGCTGCATTTTAATTTTTATGACGCTTCCACAAAAGGTGAGAATTATGATTTGAGAACCATTTTCGACAACACGCTTATAAAAGAAAGACCGGACCTGGCCATCAGTTTTGTTGATAATCATGACACCCAGCCGTTGCAATCGCTGCAGTCAACCGTTGATTTTTGGTTCAAGCCGCTTGCTTATGCGCTTATTTTATTAAGGGAGCAGGGGATCCCATGTGTGTTTTATCCGGCAGTATACGAAGCCAGGTATGCCGGTCCCGGTGGTAACGAAGAAGCATATATAGAATTAAATAAGGTGGCAGCCCTGGAAAAGATGATGGTGGTGCGCAAAGACCTCGCTTATGGTATGCAGCGCGACTTTTTCGATCATCCCAATACAATTGGCTGGACACGCGAAGGCACAGATGAAAAGCCCGGTGGCGGTTGTGCGGTGCTGCTCAGCAACGGAGGAGAAGGATCGAAGAACATGCTGGTTGGCGAAAGGCATGCGGGCAAAACTTTTGTGGATTGTTGCGGCGGCAGACCAGAAAAGATAACATTGAACGAAAAGGGAGAAGGGACCTTTTTTGTTAATGCAGGATCGGCAGCCGTGTGGGTGCCCGGATGACCGGGATGCGCTGTAGAAATATTTCCCCCGAAAAGTAAGTTGAGCCTCTTTTGAGAAGTTTTATTCCCGGCTTCAAAATAAAAAGTATATTCAGTTGCATATCGGTATCGCTTCATTAAATTAAACAGCACATTTCATTTTACATATTCGTAACCATGTGATCCAAATGTGTTCAACTGCCGGGCCTTTAAATTTCCCGCGTGCTGATGAATGATGATGTGGAAGCGCTCAGCCGGATATTCATTTCCGCTATTGCCAAACACCGCTTTTGGGAAAGGGAAAAAACCGCGTAAAGTTCCCGCCTGATGGTCCGTTGTAAAGGAGAAGGAAGAAAATAATTTGGATGGAATAATTATTGACTTAACCGGGTCTTTTTATTCAAATGCTTTTCTATCATTTCAAGAAAATGAGGCACGTCAAAGGGTTTTTCAATAAAATCATCGGCGCCGGCATCCTGCGATAAAGCGCCAATGCCGGGGTTGGCCGAGATCATGACAATGGGGATATGGGAAGTATTTTCCTGATTTTTAAGGTAGATGCAAACGTCAAGGCCATCAATGCCCGATAAGCGTTTATCAAGCAAAAAAAGGTCGGGAATGGTGTAGTTATCACGGAGGATATCTTCGCCATTGGATATTACCTCAACTGTGTAGCCTGCTGATTCGAGGATGAGTTTAAAAATATCCTGGATTCCAGGGTCATCATCAGCAACCAGTATTTTTTTTGCCATGTGCGGCTTTATATCAAACAATATACCGGTATTTTAGGATCTTAATCCACTTTTTTTCCCGGATGTAAAATATTTATTCCTGCGGAGTATTTGAAAACGGGTAGGGAAACATAAAACGTAGAGCCTTTTCCCTTTTCTGAAGTAACCCATATTTTGCCGTTTTGACGGCGTACGATCTCTGCCGCTATATAAAGTCCGAGCCCCAGTCCCGAAAAAGTATTGATAACGGGTTCTGCCACCCTGAAAAAGCGCTCAAATACTTTATTAAGATGTTCTTTTTCTATACCCACCCCAAAATCCTGTACGGCAATTGTTACCTGCCTGTCATCAACAGCCGTTGTTATAATAACTTCCTTCCCCTTGGGTGAATATTTGATGGCATTGTTGAGCAGGTTGCTCAATACCTGTCCTGTGCGGTAACGGTCGCCCTTCATTTGAACCGGCCGGTCTAACCGGGTTATGATGGCATGCTGCCGGGTGGTTCTTTGCAATTCTTCCGTTAGTTCTGTGATCAGTTCGTTAAGGGCATAGCTTTCTTCCCTGAACTTAAGCTGGTTGCCTTCAATGCGGTTAAAATCCAGCAGGTCTACAATAAGTGTGGTAAGCCGGTCAACCTGCAGGTTCATTTTGCTCACCAGCTCAGCCGACCTGGTGTCACCGCTTTTTTTAAACAGCTCTTCAAGGATCTGCGAATAGGCTTTGATGCTGGTAACAGGCGTTTTTAACTCATGGCTTGCCACGCCAATAAAATCATCTTTTTGCTGTTCAAGTATTTTCCTGTCGGTTATATCCCTGTAATTGGCGATAATGCCGTTGATCTTTTTGTTGTTTAAAAAACTCCGGAAAATGGCGTCAATGGTACGATAGCTGCCATTTTTGTGGCGAAGGCGGAACTCGCCGGTTATATTGGTGTCGGGATGTAAGGCTGCTTTTTTCAATAAGCCCAGCTTATGCTCCTTGTCTTCCGGGTGTACAATAACATCCATATTGATATTTCGCCCGATCCTTTCATTGGGATTGTAGCCGAGCACAGATTCTATGGCGGGACTTTCATACAGCACTGTTCCATCTTCCGAAAAAACAGTAATGATATCGGAAGAGTTTTGTACCAGCAGCCTGAAGCGTTCTTCATTTTCCATTAACTGCTCTTCCATTTCTTTGCGCGAAGTGATGTCCTGCATGGTCAGGATGATCGTGGAACCCGGGATGGCAGGCAGGGATCTGAATCCATTCAGCAGGAAGGTCCTGGTTCCTGCGGTTGTAAAAGTTTGGGTGATCTCCAAATCGCTGAAACCGGCGTTTTTGGTTTGCAGTGATTTTAACTTTTTTCGCAATCGGGGGATGTGGAACATCCCTCCGCCTAAATCAAATAAATAAGTGCCTTCGGTTTGGTCGGGGGTAAGCTTAAACGACCGGTAAAAGCTTTTATTGGCGCTCTTTATTTTCAAATCCGCCGTCATGATGAGCAATGCATCATTCAGGCTTTCTATGATCATGCCCGTGTAGTCGTTCGCCCCTTTCAATTCGGCATTGCGTATGCTCAGTTCATCGTTAATGGTAGTAAGCTCTTCATTGGCCGACTGTAACGCTTCCCTGGATGTTTCCGGTTTTTCGTTTTTGACCCTGCCGTTGGCAGGTTTCTTCTGCTGTCCCGCGGCATTTGTTTTGCCGGCAAATGAAACCTGTTTTTTTTGTGCGCCTTTCCTTTCCATAGCTCAAACAAAGAAAGTAAGTTACAAAATTATGAGCTGCTGTGCGGTAAACCGGGGATCTCCCTTTATTTTTTTAGCGGTTGATCCAATATGCCACAGGTCTTGGGAGCCCAAACAAAGATACACGTATGGATGAATGATTCGAATGGAACAAAACCAGGAATGCAATTTGTATAAAATAATGTTTATCGGTCGCCCTCAATAATGCGTAAAAGCTAATAAAAATATTATTATGAAAAGAATTACTCCGATCTTCATCTGGACCTTTATTTGCTTCGCCTGTAACAGGTCAGCATCCTCAACCGGAAATGAAGCACAACCTGTTGGCGATTCCGATGCAACCGAACACGCAAGTCCTACTCCGGGCCTCGGGTACGACCCCACAAGAAATGATACCCGTGAAGAAGATCCGCTGGGTCCCCGCGGTTCCGGGGATTCATCCGTGCAGGAAGGTAAAACGAAGCCCACGCCCGGACTGGGCAATGATCCTACAAGAAACAATCCATCGAACAGGTATGCTTCGCCTGAAGACAGTTCGCGCGGGCAGAACCCGGCAATAGAATAAAAACAAAACCGGAGGCCAAATGCAGTTGAACAAAGAACGCATGTGTTGAGTATTTTTGTATAAAAAAGCATGACGGAACCTTCACGCAACATCAGTGATCACCTCGCCAATGAAAGAACGTTCCTTGCCTGGATACGTACCGCTATAGGAATCATGGCATTTGGATTCGTGGTGGTTAAATTTTCACTTTTTGTGACGCAAATAGCTGCCCTCACAGGTAAACCCGCCGGTTCCGCCTCATCAGGGATATCAGCAGCCGTTGGCATCATGCTGGTAACTGTCGGGCTTCTTACCACAATTCTTTCCTTTATCCGGTATCTTCATACGGGCAGGCAAATTACCCGCGGCAGCTATAAGCACTCTAATGTTTTGCCACTAAGCCCCGCCTTTTTGAGACAGTCTCTACCGGATGAGCGTTTGAAGTTTTTCCAGGTGCGGCTTTTGCCTGCTGTCATACCGGTATATTCTTTACCCTGGAATTCCTTACACCGGTTATAACTCTCGCTTTTATCTGTTTTGATAACCGGTTTTAGCTGCTTTTTTTTGACGCGGTTTTTTTAGCCGGTTTCTTTTTGGGCACTTTCGCACCTTCTTTACGCGCCTCCGACAGTCCGATGGCAATGGCCTGTTTGCGGCTGGTTACTTTTTTACCGCTTCTGC
>NZ_DAOMOZ010000120.1:0-14665 GCF_035444585.1 Agriterribacter sp. | reverse complement strand
ATACCGCAGTACAGCAGGATTACCTGCATGGCATGATCCACCAGTTGTCGAAAGACAAGCAGTTGGAATACCTTAAAAAAAACATAGATCTGCCACATTATGATGTTGAAAGATTTGAGTACAAAGAAAGTAAAGCTGCAATCCCCGCAATAGACGAGCATCTCGAATTGAAAGCTTTGAACTATGCGTCTGTTACCGGCAAGCGGTTATTCATTACGCCCAATATTATAACCCGCTCGTCGGTGAAGCTCAAATCAGATGATAAAAGAAAATACCCTGTTTCACTGAATTTTGAATACCGGGATATTGACACCGCTGTTATCGAGATCCCGGCAGGTTATACAGTAGAGAACATGCCCGCTCCGGTAAAAATAGAAAGCAAATTTGGAAGGTACAGCGCTTCCGTGGATGTTACAACCGATAAGATCATTTATTACCGGAGCATTGAAAAGTTCAGCGGTCAGTTCCCTCCATCTGATTATAACGAGTTAGTGAAATTTTATGACCAATTGTACAAAGCCGACAGGAGCAGGGTAGTGCTGGTAAAGAAGGAAGGGTAGGAGCCGATAAGAGAAACACATACCATTGCCTACCTGAATGCGTCGGTTCCGGATCGCCGCCGGATCGCAGGTAAGCGATCAGGCTTCTCAATTCGTCGGCATTGAGTGCATTGACCAGCCCCGGCGGCATTTGTGAAACCGGTACGGGTTCGATAGATATTACCCGGCTACTCTTTTTCGCTTAATTTTTAAAGCGCTTTTTCGAAAAAAACACCTCCTAATGCAGCATTAGGTCCGCGAACATGGTTGATCCGTATCCGCACCGGACGTTCGACTTTAAAGCGGATCAGCTTACCGGTCTCTAAATGATCCACTATTTGAACCGGTGCAAGTATTTCAAATGTTTCTGCATCAAAAACTTCAAAGGCACACCTTCTGCCTTTTTGGTCGGGATCAATGAAATACAGGCTTATCTGGTAATCGACGCCTTTTTTGCTGTAAACGTCAATAGGAAAGGTTTGCAATGTAGGAATGGGGTCACGGGTTATAAAAGCCCGTTGTAATGCCCTGGGCGCTGATGAAACATCAGGCTGTATATCCCAAACCTCATAGCCAGCTCTTTTGATAACAACTGAGTCTATGTAATCCGGTTTTTTGAGATCATGTTTTGCTTTACTCAAACCCGGCTTCAGCCATCCGTCTCCGGCAGGTATATAATCACCGGCACCAAGTGTTTGTGTTTCGAAAGATTGAATAGCGTAGCACAGGGGAGACGGTTTATTTTTTACTTCCGGAAGAGATTCTCCATATTCTATTCTGATCGTATGCTTACCAGACTTCAGGTTTTTCAGAGCGATAAAATATTCATTTTCATCAACGAATTGCAAATTCCTGTTATTCAGCATGATCCTTTTAATTATTTTTCCGGCTTTTGGTATATATACCTCACTTGCTTCAGTACCGGACGGAACGATTATTTCAAAGCTTCCCTTCAGCGTATTCATAGAAAGGCTGATCTTGCCGTAGGGGGTAGGAACATCACCCGATATTTGTGTTAAATCCTCTGTTGCCCATGGTGCAACACGAAACTTTTTGAAGCCCGGTTCCAGGCTTTTTATACCAAGTATTTCTTCGGAAATCCATCGTACCACGCCGGCTCCCCATGGATGCGCTAAACTCGTATATCCACATTGATTATTAACAGGAGCGCTATTGGGCTTTAACACATCGTTCCAGGAAGGTCTGAAAACCTCAAAAAAGGTTGTGCCTCCATAATTGATTTGTCCTCCCCACTGGTCTTTCACTGTGGTTATGGCTTCCGCTAATTTTCCTGAGAGAGCCATCGCCTGTATGATGAAATATTGGTTAAAGGGGGAGTAAGACAATCGTTGATTGCGATCCCTGAAACGGTCATTTAGTATATCAAGAACATTGGGAGAGCGGTTTACCCCGGCATTAACAGCCTCTGCGAGAGCATGCAAACCCAGCTTTTTCAGTGTTATTGTATCTTCTTCAAGTTGTCGTTGCTTTTTCTGTGCATATGCTTCAAACTGCAATGCCATTTCATGATCTCCTGTTGAACGGACGGCAGATGCAAATTTTTTCCAGGCGTTGATACAGAGCCAGCGATATGCTTGCTGTGATTCCTCAATATCAGGATGTTCAAACCCGGCTCCGAGACGTTCATCCCAGCCCATAAATCTCAATCGGGGGAGATCGTTGAAATGCTCAAAAGCCTGCTGTAGTTTTCGTTGGGCATTGCCGATCTGAGATCTGAAAAAGATGCTATCTCCTGTATATTGATAGTAATCAACCAAGCCCAATACCCAGTATATCGGATAAGAAGCGATGCCATTATCCTGCAAAGAGGTAAACAAAATATTCTTACGTACAAAATCAAAATTTCCAAAGGCAGCCAGTGAGGCAGCCTGCGAAGGATATGCATCTCCTGTCCATGAGTGCCGGTCGCTTCGCTCCATAAGGATCGCGCCAAAATAGTCCTGCAGTAAGTTCAACTTTACAGTATACGCTCCGGTATACCAGATGCGATTAAGCATTGTGTCATTACAATAAAATCTACCCAAATAATTGGTAGGTTTTATCTGGCAAACCAGCCTGAAATTTTTTAGTTGCCAGGTTTTTTCAAAGCTGTTAACATGTAGCCAGGCAAAACGAACACCTTCATATAAAAGATTGTTAAGTTCAAGGCGGTAAGTGTTGCCGTATCGCGCAGGTTTAAGCGTTTTTACAGGGTGTTGGGAGCCTTCATTAAATACAGCCGGTTCGGTGTATTCACTGATACTTACGGCTACATCTCCGGATAAATTGTCCGATTCAAATTCTATCCAACCGGCACTTACCACACCAAAATCAAAAAAAACATCTCCTTTACCACGTACGGTTATAGTAGTTCCTTCTATAGTAAATGCTGCAGAAGGAGTAGCCTGTTGTTGCCCCGGAAACAGTTCGTATATCTGCAAGCTATCGTTCGCATGGGTTTGAGACCACCGGTAATCAACCAACGGATCGGGCGAATTTTGATGAGTTGGCTGCTGAAAGCTGCCACCATTTAGCTTTTGATAGGGTTCAACAACCTGCGCGCTAACAGCCGGCAGGTATAACGCGCCGATCAGCCATGCCACATTTGCCCGTACTGCTATAGAGAACCTACCTGGTAATTTCAGTCTCATCGCTTTTGTTTTTAACAGGACTGTTTTCATTAACGATCCTGATCACTGCATTTTTTTTGAATGGTTCGTTAAGGGTAAGCGCTCCCTCTTTTCCCGATACCATTCTCCTTTTGGAGTTTCCCGTGTATACGCTAAAATTGGAAAGTGGCGGCAGACCCTTTAATATGATGTGGTATTTATCAGCATCTTTTAGTGTAAAAACAATATTTGCCTTATCCCATTGTGTTACGTTAACTGAAAGAGCATTGTTATTGTTTCGTTGTATAAACAGGGAAGTGGTATCCTGGTCGCCAGGGAAAAAGGTCAGCCCATCGCTTATATCGCTTATGCCAAAGCTTTGCTTTGAGCTAATGTTGTAATAACCATCCGACAGAATATATTTGTCATGGTACAACTGAATATCGTAGTGTTTATTTCTCAATGAGTAGGTAAACTTTGTTCCATTGAGTTCCTGGGTGAGGTTGGGAACAACTACCAGCCTGTTCCAACGGGGTTGAATGCCGTAGATGTCGGTATATAAAGCTGTTATTCCCGTACAGATGCCCGACAGGATATCTGTACCAAGTCCTTTCCCGGTGCTTCTGCTGTATCTTTGTGAGGAAAGCCCGTCCATTTCATACTGGTGCAAAAGATTATTGATATACTTTAGGGCCAGCTGCTTATTGTACTTTGCGTAAGATCTAATGCCCAGGTATCCCCAGGTAGGAAAGATATCTCCATTTTCATATTTAGGGAAAGGCCAGTTGTTTTGATGTACCTCTTCTTCTTTGAAGGAATCGAAACAAAGCGGCCAATGGAAAAGATTTTCTGCAGATGTACGTTTTTCAATTTGGTCCAATATGCTTTTTATTCTTTGTGGGTCGTCGCATATTTCAAAAGCTATAGCCATAAAATTTACTGGCGTTACCAGGTTATCGCCGTGTATGCTTCCATCATCATCTCTCCAGTAGATATACTGTTTTTTTTCTTCCAGCCAAAAACCACCTTCTTCAACCGGTTTATTAAACGATCCTTTGAGCTTTGCTGCGATTAGCCTGTATCTTTCCGCCGCCTCAAAGTCTCCCAGTAGCCGCTCGCATGCGGCCCATTTTTGAAGCGCTGCATACATTTGCGCATTCACAAATGCATTTTCGTAACCTGCCCAAACAATATCAATCCAGTCGCTGGCTTTTTTTTCAGCAATATTCCTGTTAACCATCTCAAATATGCCATTGTCATTTTCATCTCTTTTAATAAGCCAGTTCAAAGCATTCTCGCAACTTGCTTTATGCCCTGCTAACCATTTCATATCTCCCGTATTATTGAACTGCTCACAAACATTAATTACATAGCCCGTTTGAGAATCTATAGTATAGCCCCACTGGGCTTCATAATATCCCGTAGCTGGATCATAAGTGCCCGGGATCTCATCTCCTGGTGCGTTATGCCAGCGCGAAAGTACTCTTCCATCCGGCAGCATAGCCATATCCCTTTCCTGATCAAGGGTCGACGACAGGTTTTTCGTATAGTTACTGTCTGCAAGTGCGGTTGCAATCTGTGCAAAAAATGGCTCATGAAGGCATTTCCAGTTGGTGATCCATCCATTACCCCCTACAATATTGTTATCAACAACACCATAACGGGCTGTTGTGTTAAACAATTCTCTTACCGCGGCGGCGTTGATCATTTTTAAATCCCCCCGATCATATAATTTGAAGTAGTTTATATACTTCATTGTGAGCCTGACCGATATCTCTCCTTTTTCTATTTGGAACGGCGCAAAAACATTTGATCTTTTTGATACAAACCGGTTGAGGTTATAACGTTGTGCAAGGGGTTGGGATGATACCAGTTGCATGCATGTAAATTCGCCCTGCGGGCTGTGCGAATACTGGCTGGCAATTTGAGCGCCTTCCATAGGTTTACCCTGAATGGATAATCCGTCACCGGAAGCTTCATTCCAATAGGTAGTTCCTCCGGTATGAACTCCGTAGGTGTCATTTATATTTTTCAGGTATTTGCACCATACCATTCCGCCATTGTCTATGATACCTCCTTTCCAAACAGACATACTGGCGAAATTCCATTGGGGAAAATAAGTTGCTTCCGCTTCAAAGTGGAAGGGATACAGCCTTTTGACCTCCCATGTCACGCTTTCTTCCTCCACGTCAAATATCCATGTTTCCTGTATGCTTAAAAGAGGATCTCCATAATTGATTTTGATATGTACAGTACTGTCATTTACGATAACATCAGGCAGCCCGGAAAGATTTTGTGAAGTATATGTTGCATTCTTTGTTGTTATGCCGGTAAATACTCCTGAAGGAGATAATACATTTGCATTTCTTATCAACAGCCTTTTTATGTAACAGCCTTTAGAATAGTCTATCAACAATTTCATGCTGCCGTTTTGTACCGTTATTGAAATTGTGCGCAGGGCTTTGTCGTGAATGATCTTCTTTGCGTTTGAAGTTGGACTACAGGATGCCGTTAGTTGAAAAAGCAAATGTATAACCGTTAGGATAGATAGTCGTAGAAACATAGTGCATAATCATTTTATTGGGAAACAGTAGACTTATTTTTTCATTATAATTAATTTTGGGTTTTAATACTTGCTCACTTCATTGGAATGACAGGTGCTGACAGAGGATTATAATGCAACATGTTAAATGCTGTTATAAAAATAGCTGATGTGTCGGGCATGGAAATGGGTATCCTGACAATTTATTTATACTTTTTGATTTAATAGCGGTGATTGCCGGGGCGGTATGGCAAAGTATTCAAAAAAATGCAGAAGAAAAATAGATACTTATCTTGCCTCTAACGAGAAAGAGCCGATGGCGCTGTAAATGGTGAATAGTAAATGGCGGGAGGTGAAAGTGAGGTACCGGCTGTTCGTTAAACGCTTTAACTTTATACATGGCGTAAACGTAAAGTAAATAATCCTTTTCAGGGCCGGTTTAAATTATTTGTAAATACTGTTACATGAATAACTTCATTAAATACCTTACTGTATCCGATGTAGAAGAGAACTGGGGCTTATATGTCAGAACGGTTGGTTATAGCTCTACCAAGCCGCATTGGCAATACCCGATTACAGAAGGACACCCCCGATCGCATCTGTTTACCTGGGACAAAGGCCGCAGGCTGAATGGATATTATTTGGTTTTTATTTCAAAGGGGGGAGGTATATTCGAAACAGAAACGACCGGTTCGGAAAAAATCAGCGAAGGAACCGTTTTTTTTCTTTTTCCGGACATATGGCACCGGTATAAACCGGATAAAGATACCGGATGGGACGAATATTGGGTAGGATTTGATGGATATTATGCAAGAAAGTTAATGGATTCCGGCTTCTTTTCCGCGGAGAGTTGTGTTGTTCAGATTGGCCTGAACCAGAGTGCACTCGTTATTTTTCACAAAATGATGGAAGCTGTTCAGAAAGCGCATGCGGGTTATCATCAGTTTATTTCAAGTCTTGTCCTGCAATTGTTATCGTTGACTTATTATGCGTCTGCATTTGGAAACAGAGCCGGTTCTGAAAACAGTTTCTATATTTCAAAGGCTAAGTTTATTATGCAGGAGTCAATCGAAGGTAACTTAAGTTTGCAGCAATTGGCGGAGCGTTTAATGGTGAGTTATTCAAAGTTCCGGCAGGATTTCAAAAAGGTGACAGGTCTTTCTCCTAACCAGTATTTGCTTGGGTTGCGTATCCGTAAGGCCAAAGAACTACTGCAGTCAACGTCATTAAGCATGAGTGAAGTGGCGGCGTTGGCAGGATTTGATTCGGTGTATTATTTTTCTAAGTTTTTTAAAAAAAGTACCGGCACTTCGCCATCTTTGTACAGAAAGAAATTAATTGAGGAATACCAGGTACCTCGTCAATAATCATTAACAAGGTAATTACGTAAACCATATTGTGTATTGGAATTACGCTGGTCCGGAGGTTAATCTCGCTTCATGTCAAAAAATGTAAAAAAAATATCAGATCGTTCATCAGAAACGCCTGTACTTTATAATAAATTTGGCAAGAAATGATTGATACACGTTTATATAAAAATCCCTGCTTTTGATGTTTACTTCTCCGTTAGGATTCATTTCAAACCTTCCTACTGTCAAAGAAAGTACGCAAAGGAAACGCCGTTCACAGCGATGGTCCGGGGCGGTTAAAATATCAGCCTGCGAAGAATGTATCCCGCATATTTCAGGAAACCTGTTTTACCATTTTCAAATATGGGAAAAAGAGCAGATAGTGCCGTAGCGGCGCAGAAGGAATGAGTTTAATTAAAGCGCAAAATGATCAAATAATGAGCTATGAAAATTACAGAAGTTAAATTGTATACGATCAGTAGTGGAGATACGGGCGCCCGTGGCGCTGCAATGGGTGAATCCCAATATTGGGGAGGGGGGTGGCAAGCCCAGACGCTGATAGCAAATCCCATGTCGGTTTACCCGCAGTATTCTAAAATCCGTTCTTCATGGATGGGGCCGGGACAAGACCCGTTCGCCATTGAGATCGAAACCGATGAGGGCATAACGGGACACTGCGTCAACTATGGCGGTGGCGAATTTGCCTGTGCGGTGATTAAAAATCATTTCAGCCGGTTTTTGATCAACCAGGATCCTTTCAATATTGAAATGATCTGGGACCAGATGAACCGCTCCACGCTCCCTTATGGACTGGGTGGTATTACCAATATGGCCATTTCGGGGGTTGACCTGGCCCTATATGATTTAATCGCCAAGTCCCTGAAGCTCCCTGTTTATAAATTGTTAGGCGGTAAAACAAAAGAGTCAATTCCCTGCTATGTAACTATCCATCCTGATTATGCAGCCCACTGGAAAGACCGGGGCTTTATGGGAGTAAAAATTGCGGCTCCCTGGGGAGTAGAAAGCGGCCGGGATGGTATAAAGAGGATGGAAAAACTTATTTCCAAATTAAGATCGGATTTAGGCGATGATACGGAGATCATGATTGACTGCTACCTGTCGTGGGATGTGGAATTTGCTTCGCGTTTGGCCGAAAGGGTAAGGGACTATGATGTGAAATGGTTTGAAGATCCGCTTCAGAACGGATGGGCCACCGGGCAGAATGCCTATTTGCGAAAGCGCATCGCGCCTATTCAACTGGCTACGGGAAATCTTGAATATCACTATAAGGCATTTCATAATATTATATACAACGGGGCTACTGATATTATCCAGCCTGAAATACAGTGGGCGGGAGGGCTTACGGCTGTAAAGAGAATTGCCGCTATGGCAAAGCCTTATGATATGCAGGTGATCCCACATGGAGCCTCCGTTTATAACTATCATTTTGTGATGTCCAATACCAATAGTGCATACGCTGAATTTTTATCTACCGGAGAAGGAAAAGCGCTTCACCCGATATTTGATACCATTATCAACGAGCCCCTGCCGGTAAACGGACATATTGTGCTGGATGAAACCAAACCCGGCTTTGGTGTGGAATTGAACCGGGACAAATTAATTCCTTACAATGGGTGACAAAAATACTCAGTTAAACGTTGGAGTGATAGGTGCAGGATGGTGGGCAACGAGTGCGCACATCCCGGGAATAATGCAGCATGAGAACGCTCATTTAAGAGCGGTGCAGAATAGAACGAAACATAAGGCCGCACAGGTTGCCCGTGATTTTGGCGCAGACCTTGCTTTTGACGATTACCGGGAGCTTGTGCTGAATGGCAGCGTAGAGGCGGTGATCGTAAGCTCCACTCCTAATATGCACTTTGAACATGCCAGGTTTGCATTGGAACATGGCAAACATGTGCTGATAGAAAAACCCATGACAATTACCGTGGCTGAATCACGGGCGCTTTGCGACCTTGCATTAAAAAAAAATCTGCAATTGCTGGTGAGCTGTCCCTGGCATTATACCCGTCATGGGATCGAAGCCCGCCGCCTTATCAGGACTGGCGTTCTGGGGGATATTAAGATGATCTCCATACTTATGACCAACCCCTTGTATGAACTGCTGAAAGGGATTAATACGGCTCCTACGCATGGAATGGATAATGTATATACCCAACCCAATGTGGGCAGTTACAGTGATCCGTTAATTGCGGGCGGCGGTCAGATATACTGCCAGGTTTCGCATGCGGGAGCTTATTTAAACTTTCTCACAGGAGCGCAGCCGGAGGAGGTTTATGCCAGATTCGATTATGCGGGTTCTAAAACTGATATTTACAATGCGCTAACAATTACAATGGACAACGGTGCATTGGTTACATTGGGAAGTACAGGAGCTACCCCGGCGGCTATTCGCAACTACGAGGTGAGGGTGTATGGTACAAAGGCTATCCTGCTTTTGGAATTATGGAAGGGTAATATGGCATATCATCCTTTCAAAGGAAAGCCTGAAGAATATTCTCCTTTGGCTGCCGATGAGATCTATCCCGATAGATCGCCCGTTTTAAATTTTATTGATGCATGTCTGGGCCTGGCTGCTAACGGGTCACCGGGGGAGCTTGGTGTTGCCGCCATGAAAATTGTTGAAGCGGCATGTATTTCAGATAAGTATGGAAAACCTGTAAAAACAAAAGATATATGAATCGTTTTAAAGATCAAACAGCGGTCATCACGGGAGGCGGAAATGGAATAGGGTTCGCCATTGCTGAAAAGTTAGCAGGGGAAGGGGCAAAAATATTGATACTGGACAGGGATGTTGCTTTATCGGAAAAAGCTGCCGGAACTTTAAGAGATAATGGCTACAAATGCGACTTTATTGCTGTTGACATATCCAATGAAGCAGAAGTGAAATTTGCATTTAACAAAATTCAGGATGCGGGAGGTTGCACGATCGTAGTAAATTCTGCAGGCATCGTTGGTCCGAATGGGATTAAAACGGAGGACGTGGAGTTACCCGATTTTGAAAAAACCTGCCAGGTGAACCTTACAGGATCATTCCTTATCATTAAATATGCGCTTAAGGCGATGCTGCCCAATAAATATGGCCGTATTCTCCTGATGGCCTCTATTGCCGGGAAAGAAGGCAATGCCGGCATGTTGGCCTATTCTGCTTCAAAAGCCGGAGTAATTGGACTGGTAAAAGCCGCTGGTAAGGAATACGCGGAATCGGGGGTAACGATTAATGCGATAGCGCCTGCAACCATTATGACGCCTATGGTTGAAAGGATGGAGCCTCTGCAGATAAAGTACATGACGGATAAGATCCCCATGAAGCGCTGCGGTCAACTACAGGAAATTGCAAACCTGGCTGCATGGATCGTTTCAGGTGAGGCCAGCTTTAATACCGGGTTTACTTTTGATATGACCGGTGGACGGGCTGTTTATTGAATGCTATAACCTTAAAATACAGGAGTTATTAAAATAATCAGGGGCATAACATGGAATCATAGCAGGGCATTCCCTCCTTTGGTCGCCGTTTCTCAACGGTACGAGGAATTGCACCCGGGTGTGCGGATCCATTGGGATAAGCGTACCCTTGATGAATTTGGTCATAAGCCGATAGATACGCTTATCCAGGATTTTGACCTGATCGTTATAGACCATCCCTGGGCAGGATTTTGCTTTCGGCGGAATCTTGTTTGTGATCAAAAAAAATTCTTTACCGGGGAGCAGTGGAATGAACTTGAAAAAAATTGTGTAGGCGCGTCCTTTGAGAGTTATGTTTTTAATGACCAGCTTCTTGCTATACCGATTGATGTTGCTGCTCCTGTTCCAAGCTGGAGACCTGATCTGATTGATAAAAATGATCTTTACGTACCCGGTACCTGGGATGAATTGATTACACTGGCAGACAGGAAGCACGTTGTTATGCCGGGCTTTGGTGCCGACCTGTTTTTAAACTGGCTGATGCTGCTGCATGCGCTGGATGCCCTGCCATTTGAAAATACGGAAACAATTGCTGAAAAAGAAAAGGCGATAGAGGCAGCATCGCTGCTGAAACGCCTGGCCGAACCTATGCCGGGGGAAATAACAGCGTGGAACCCGATCATGATTGCAGAATTGATGACGCGGTATGATAGATTTGCGTATTGTCCGTTTGCTTATAGCTACAGCAATTATTCCCGGCCTTCTTTCGTGAGCAAACCGTTGCAATATGGGAATTTGATTCAGCTATACGGCAAACCGTTAAGGAGCATTTTAGGCGGCACCGGTATTTCCATTTCTTCAGGATGTAAGGAAACAGCGCTTGCATTAGACTTTTCTCTTTACTGTGCCAGCGCAGAAGTACAGTCTCAAATATATACTTATGCCGGCGGGCAACCTGCACGAAAAGAAGCCTGGCACGACTATGGGCTGATGTCTTTTACCGGTGGGTTTTTCTGTAACAGTCTTTTGTCCCACAAAAATGCATTGATACGGCCCCGCTATGACGGGTATGTACCATTACAGGAAAAAGCAGGTGCTTCCCTCCAGCAATTTATTTTGGGAGAAATATCCCAGAACAGGATGTGGGAAACGATTGGAACGTATTACAGAGAAAGCCGGGGTTATAAAACTGATCATTACAAAACCTGACCATGGATAGAAATAAAAGCAGATACTCCTGTGCCGATTTCACTTTTCCCCTGCTCCCGCATGATAAGGCGCTTCTCCTGATCAAACTGTTAGGCTTCGATGCGGTTGACCTGGGCATTTTTGAAGACCGGTCGCACCATTATCCTACTCATATTGCGAAGGATCCTGTTAAAGAAGCAACCCGGATCGCTAAAGATTTGCATGCAGCCGGGCTGCAGGCGGCGGATGTATTTTTACAAACAGGAGCGGAGCCGCCGGTTGCCGCGGCAAATAGCCCGGATGGATCCGTTCGTGCGGGCAACCGCGCATTATTCCTGAAAATGCTTGATTTTACCTGTGTACTTGGTTGCCGTCATATTACAGGACTACCGGGAGTAAAACATGAAGGAGTGGATTTTCAGGATGATTGGAAACGCTCGTGTGAAGAGGCATATTGGCGTGTTGAAGCAGCCAAAGAAAAAAATATTGTTTATTCCGTTGAGCCGCATGTCGGATCCATTTTACCGGATGCCGATAGTTCTTTGCGCTTTATCCAGAATTGCCCCGGGATCACCCTGACACTTGATTACGGACACTTCGTTTACCAGGGTCAAACAAATGAATCTGTTCATCCGCTGATCCCATACGCTTCTCATTTTCATGCCAGGGGAGGTGCAAAAGGGAAGCTCCAGACGATAGTGAAGGAGAATGAAATAGATTTTGAAACCATTATGCCCCGGCTTACAGCCACAGGATATGCCGGTTTCATCTGTATGGAGTACGTATATTCAGATTGGGAGGGATGCAACAGAACCGATAATGTGTCGGAAACGCTTCTTCTTCAGGAGTTACTGCATAAAATAAGTTTCAACATTTAATCTCCCTGCCTACCTGAATGCTTCATGTTCCGGGTCGCCACCGGATCGCAGGTAAGCGATCAGGCTTCTCAATTCGTCGGCATTGAGTGCATTGATCAGCCCGGGCGGCATTTGTGAAACCGGTACCGGTTCGATAGATGTTACCCCGGAAGCGGAAACGATATCCGGCGCCCGGTTAGGATCCCTGCTGTATACTTTGATGAAAGCTTCATCTTTTACCACCAATCCTTCCAGCGTGCTACCGCTGCTGAGCGTAACGCGGGAACTTCCGTACAGGTCAGAAATGGTTTGACTGGGATCAATGATATCCTCCAGTATTTTTTGAACGGAAAAACGATTGCCCACGCTGCCCAGGTCGGGCCCAATGTTACCGCCCATACCGTCGAAACGATGGCAGGATGCGCAACCTGCAGCAAAGAAAGCATTGCGTCCCTGCTCAAAGTTTTTTGTTCCGGAAGGTTTATTCACGGCCTGTAAAGCATCGTTTACCGTCCAGTTCTTTCCCGGTCCTTTCACCGGTTTTATTTCAAAGGGCGGCGCTTTTGCAATGGGCTTTGAAATGATATCAGCCAGCGCAACACGGTCTTCCTCCGGAACGCCTGCCAGTGCTTCGTTGCGCATACGCTCCAAAAATCCCCAGTAGCTTTCGCCACCCATGGCGCCGGCAGCTTCATTGATCATGCTGAAATAGGTTTTTCGCTGATCAATCGTCCAGCCTTCTTTCAGATCCCTCAGCATAAAAAGATATTCAAGCCGGTTCACCGGGGGCGGGTTGTCGAGCATGTGCTGAATGGTACCGCCATAGCTGTTGTTTCGCTTAACGGTGGCTCCCCAGTCGGGCGGTGGCGGGGTTTTGCTGTGGCGTACCAGGTCCAGTGCTCTTGCAATTACACGGGGCTCCTTGAAATAGATCAATAACCGCACTAACTCCACGTTTACTCTTTCGTCTGCATCGGGTAAAAATGTCATTAACCGGTCAGTGATCTTCTGAGCTGTTGTGTGACCGGGTTTTCCCAGCCGCATACAACTTAGTGCCAAAGCACGCAGGTAACCGAGCTTTTTCAAATCGTCGAGGCTGGTGAAGTCTAACTTCTCCAGCACGGCCAAGGCATCATTCAGCCGGGTTGAATCGCCGGCGCGCGCCAGCGCAACCGTAGCGGTAATAACAGCCTGGGGGCGCGTTTCGGCTTTTGCACGGGCTATCCATCCCGGTACAGGTTGAAACTCGATGGCTACCCTTGCCGCGTTCCTGATAAAACGGTCTTCATCTGCCAGGTAAGGCCATGCTGCAGCAACCGCCCCGGCACTGCGGTGGCCATGAAAAGCTTCAAGGCGGTGCCGGATATTCCTCGCTGCCAGTCCTTCCGGCTCTTCCTTATACTGCACCGGTGCCGTAGAGGCATCGCCCCTATAGATTACGCGGTATAATTTAGTGTCATTGCTCCATCCGCCTGTAATGAAATACATCGCCCCGTCTTTTCCGATCACGGCATCAGTAACCGCTAAGGGATGACCCGATAAAAATTCTTCTGCCGTAGCCGTATAACTTGCTCCTTTGGGTTTCAGATGGAAGGCGTAAATCGTGCCGTAGGTCCAGTCTAATGCAAACAATGCTTTCTGGTATTTTTCCGGGAACCGGGCTCCTGTTCCAAACAACACGCCGGTGGGAGAGGCGGGTCCTACATTCAATACAGGGGGGTGACTGTCTTCATAAAAATCCTTCCACTTCCCGCTGCCGCTGCGCCAGCCGTAGTCGCTGCCGCTCACTACATGCAGGATCCGGGTAGGACGGTACCAGGGCATTCCCATGTCCCATTCCATATCCGAGTCAAAAGTAAACAGCTCCCCGTTGGGATGAACAGCCATGTCGTAAGTGTTGCGATATCCTACGCTCAGGATATCCCAGTTGCGTGCTTCGGGGTCTATCCGCGCAACATATCCGCCAGGAGCCATAACACCCAGGGCATGACCACGGGCATCCCACTGGCGGGGGAGCAAAATGTCTTCATGCCAGTTGAGCACCCGGCTGGTATATTTTTCCGGCAGGGGGGTGTGGTTCCCGTTCACTACATACAATCCCCTGCCATCGGGCATTGGCACCAGCGCATGATTGCCATGATCGCCGGGATTTTGA
>NZ_DAOMOZ010000119.1:0-14763 GCF_035444585.1 Agriterribacter sp. | reverse complement strand
AATTTGGAACACTTCTATTATTTTGTTTTTTTCTCTGCATTCTGGTCATTTGTTTTCGTTGCTAAAAGACATTAAGGATTGGTTATCGCAACCATTTCGTTGAAACCAACGAGATGGTCTTCTATCATTTTCCTGACGTCAGGAAGATGATACTTTTACTTCTTCCTGTTTTTTATTTCCTGCTCTAGCTTTTTTATTTCCTCCATATCTCCTGCATCAGCCTGCTGCGCTTCTTCTGTTTTTCGTTTGGCATCAAATTGCTCATACACCTTTTCTATCATTTTCTCCATTTGGGCATTGCTGATGCTACCTTTGTGGGTTAATACCGGCTTGTCGTTAAGCGCTAAAATTTTATCTACATTCTCTCTCCAAAAATCCATTGTAATATCCAGCCGGTTTTTAGCCCTCAATTCAGCAGTTTCTAAAAACACTACTACAAAACGGTTCAGGCTGTCTATTTCATCTTTCGATAAATAATTCTTGGCAGTAAAAATATCCTGCTTTCTTACAACACTGCCTTTCCAACTGGTAAGCGACATGTTGGGCTTACCGGCATCAGCACGGCTTACAATGATCTCCGCGGCTGTTTTACCTGTAACGGCAAAGAGTAATTTGTTTTGAGTTTCGGCAAAAAACATTTGTGTGGCTTTGTCGGTAGCATCGTAATCGTTGCTTAAAGCAAATAGATCCCTTACCTTTTGGTAAAAGCGTTTTTCGGAAGCCCTGATGTCCCGGATGCGGGCCAGCAACTCATCAAAATAATCCGGTCTGCCATCGGGGTTTTTCAGCCGCTCATCATCCATCACGAAACCTTTGATCATATACTCTTTCAAATGGCGGTTTGCCCATTGCCTGAACTGTGTTCCTCTTTTGCTCCTCACCCTGAAACCAATGGCAAGGATCATATCAAGGCTATAGAAAGCTACTGTATAATTCTTCCCATCAGCGGCAGTAGTTAAGTATTCCTTAATAACTGATTTTTCATTTAATTCATTGTCATTCAGTATGTTAGATATATGCATGCTGATATTCGGGACAGAGGTGTCAAAAAGCTCCGCCAGTTGTTGTTGGTTCATCCATACAGAACCATCCCTGGCATATAGCGAAACTGCTGCTTTGCCATCCTGTGTTTTATAAATGATTATGTTTTGTTCGTCTTTCATAGTAAAAAAATTAATCCATCAATCCCAATTCTTTCAAATACCCTTCAATCTGTTTGTCCAGATCACTGCGTTTGGCTTCTAATGTTTTTATTTCTTTCATCACCGCCTGTATGTCAATTTCTTCTTCTTCCTTAAAATTGTTGACATAGCGGGGTATATTAAGGTTGTAATCGTTCTCAGCAATTTCCTGTAAAGGGGCACGATGGCTATACTTTTCTATCTCCCTTCGGTTTTGGTATGTGTCAATAATTTTTTCAATATGCTCCTCGTTCAGCTTGTTTTGCCGTTTGTCTTTTTCAAAATGTTCGCTGGCGTTGATGAAAAGTACATCGTCAAACTTTTTGCATTTTTTCAGTACCAGGATACAAACAGGGATGCCGGTAGAGAAAAACAGGTTGGCAGGCAATCCTATCACCGCATCAATATTATTGTCTTTTAACAGCTTGGTACGGATGCGCTGTTCTGCTCCGCCGCGAAATAAAACGCCATGTGGCAGGATAATTGCCATTGTTCCTTCTTTGCCTAAGAAATGAAATCCGTGCAATAAAAAAGCAAAGTCTGCAGCAGATTTAGGCGCCAACCCATAGCTTTTAAACCGGAAATCTTCTCCCATTGCTTCTGACGGCTCCCAGCGATAGCTGAACGGCGGATTGGCTACAATAGCATCAAATTCCATTTTTTTAGCCGGGTTCATTTCGTTCAGTATATCCCAATCGTTCAGTAATGAATCGCCATGGTGAATATCAAATTCTGTATCCTTTACGCCATGCAGCAGCATATTCATACGCGAAAGGTTGTAAGTGGTAATATTTTTTTCCTGCCCGTATATTTTTCCAATGTTTCCGCCATTGTCTTTGATACGCTTTCTCACATTCAATAACAATGACCCTGAACCACAGGCAAAATCCAGTACCTTATCCAGTTTTTTCTTTTTTCCCAAAGAAGGGTCCTGGCTGTCCAATATTACGATCGCCGAAAGGATGTCAGAAATTTGTTGTGGGGTGTAGAACTCTCCGGCCTTTTTACCCGATCCTGCGGCAAACTGGCCTATCAGATATTCATAAGCATCTCCCAATATATCGGTATGGGTAGAAAACTTCGCAATGCCCTCGGCTATTTTTTGAATAATAGTGCAAAGCCTTTTATTTCGTTCGGTATAGCTCCTGCCAAGCTTATCCGAATCAAGGTTGATTTCTGAGAATAAGCCCTGGAAACTGCTTTCAAAAGACTGGGTTTCGATATATTTAAAACCTTTTTGAAGTGTGCGGAGCAGTTCGTCGCTTTGTGTACGCGCCAATTCTGCAATATTGCTCCACAAATATTTCGGCTCTATTACATAATGCACTTTGCGGCGCATTTGCTTTTCAAAGTCTTCTATATCTGCCTTATTCGCTTTGTACCACACCGACAAAGGCAGACGTTTATCATCTTTCTCCAATGCAGGATAATCTGCGCCCAATTCTTTTTTGGCTGCTGCTTCGTAGTTATCGCTGAGGTAACGTAAAAACAGGAACGATAGCATATAATCCCTAAAATCATCTGCATTCATTGCCCCACGCAAATCGTCTGCTATTGCCCAAAGTGTTTTACCGAGTTGTTGTTGTTCTATTGCGGTCATAATTATGTTGTTTGTATTGTTTCTTCAAGAAGAAGCACAGGTAATTCAAATTGATATTTTTCCAGAAAAGCAGTAAATATTCTTTTAAATAGATCCTTATTGTCTTCATTCATATCCACCGGTTCATAAACCGAATACTTGCCGTGGCTTAACAGGTTCAATGCCCTTTTGAACAACACGTCATCATCTATGCCATGAATACATTTGCCAAATTCTTTAAATCCGAAAAATGATGAGGTTTTTTCCAATATGCTTCTCAATATATTAAAGTGAAATGTTTTGATATTTCCTGATTCTACAGCCTGCTTTAGTTCACTCAAAGATGCGATATGATGAAAATATGGAGAGTCATTCGTTTTCCTTAGCGTATATGTATCTTTTGCATTTTTATGCAGGAAATATCTAAGCGACTGCTCATTTTTTAATTCATTGAACAAAACGTTGAAGAATAAGATGTGATGCGTTGAAATAACAGTTTTTATTTTACGTCCATTTTTCAGTAATAATTGCGATAAATCACTGGCCACCGCAATGGCATTATTGTCGTCTAATGAAGAAATAGGATCATCAATAAAAAAATATCTTACCCAGTTATAAGCTTCCGCGCCTTCAATTGTTAATTGGCAGATCGCTAAAAATACACACCATATAAAAATAGTTTCTTCCCCCCTTGAAATCTTAATGTTATCAATAACTTTTGTCTTTTCTATTAAATTTCCATCCTCTTCTTCTGCAATACGAATACTTTTACTAAAACTGATAGTCCATTTTTCGTAATCTATTTTATAATCAAAGTCAGCATATCGTTCCAGATAAGGAAATATCTTTTCTTCTAATGCCAGTTCCTTAAACCCGTTGAAAAAATTAGAATCAGCATTTATTTTAAGTACTCTTTCCCTGTTGTTTTCTAAATCATTGTCCCACTGAAAAAGGTCTTCTGTAAAAGCATTAAAATACAATGTGTCCCGCTTGCCTTCACCATTCTCTTTAGCCTTGTCTTTAAACAACATTGAAATACGGGTCTTACCGGTACCATTGTATGCATATAGCAATATAAAATGCTGATTTGGATTACCCAGATCATCCCTGAATTTATTACCCAGATCATCCAGGTTCTTATATTGATATATTGGCGACGGTTTGCTCATTTAAACATCTTTTCTTTACTCATATGCTTTCAACCCTGATATCTCCTGCCCCTGCGCTAATTTTTTTAATTGCGGTATCAGGTCTTGCATTAAAGCCAGTTCTTTTTTGCTGCGGTCTTTCCAGCCTAATTGCAACGGCTCTAATAACTCGCTTAATTTTTCACCGTCAAATATCATCCTGTTTAATATGCCGTCCACAAAGCTTTTCAGTGCGGCAGCCTGCAAGCCGTGCTTATGAGCGATAGCAGCAAGCTCTTGTGCATGTTTTTCTTCTTTAAAAGTTTCGTAACCTTCCCGTATTTCGGTTTCGGTAAGGCCTTTGCCTGTTTCAAGGCTATTAATATAGGCTACTATATCGTCTCTTTCTTCCATCAGGTTGGCGCTGGAGCTGAGCAGCTTTATGAGTTGCTCCTTTGTCATCTTTTGTTTGGCAGGTTTGCTTTGGGTGTAGCGGGCAATCAACGCCATAATATAATCGTAATCCACCAATGCAGAAGCAAAAAGCACAAATTCAAAATCTAATTGCTGCACAGGATCTTCACCATCGCTATCTCCGTTTTGTTTATCTTTCAGGCGTTTGGCCGTTTCCAGGTATGCCGCCTGAAATGAACGTAACTGTTCCTGCGGTAACAGTTGTTCAATTTTTTTCTCGTTTTCTGTATTCAGGTCGGTATATTGGTCAAGTTGCGTTTTGAGTCGTTGTACTTCCTTAAAGTGGTTAACAAATTCTGCACGGGCGGCATCGCCTTTTAGGTTGTTTACTTCTTCAGGCTTGCAATCGAGATCGTGATTCCGCATGAATTTACCCAGGGCTTCCACGGCCTTCTCGTATTTGCCAATTACTACCGGTGCGGCGTCCACCAGCCATATTTCTTTGGCGCTGCCGGCATCTTCACCGCTGAACAGCGCGATGGCTTCATCCACCGAAGCCTGTTGCCTGCGAAAATCTAAAACATTGCCATAAGGCTTGCTGTCGTTCAGTACACGGTTGGTACGTGAGAAAGCCTGTATCAACCCGTGGTATTTTACATTCTTATCTACATATAAAGTATTAAGATACTTGGAATCGAAACCCGTGAGGAGCATATCCACCACTATCATCACATCTATTTTGTTTTTATGTGCATAGTCGGTATTGCTGTATTTATGGTCTTTAATGCGTTTTTGCACGTCCTGGTAATACAGGTCAAACTCATTTATACTATGGTTAGAACTATATTGTTCATTGTAATCATTGATAATAGTCTTTAATGCTATCTTCTTTTCATTGGGATTTTCTTCATTGTCTTTTTTTTCCTGCGGCAGATCTTCCTGTATTTGCTGTACATCTTTATTACCCTCGGCAGGTGGGGAGAATACGCAGGCAATATTTAGCGGTTGAAAGGTTTCATCTTTATCTTTTCTTTCTTTTTGTCTTTCTTTGAACAGGTTATAGTATTCAATCGCTTCATTGATGGAAGCTGTCGCCAGCACAGCATTAAAACGACGGGAATTGGTGGCGGCATCATGCTTGTTTAATATAGCTTCTACCACTGCAATACGATGAGCGCCGCTTCCAATATTTACTTTTCCGTCCGGCTTAAAATAATCCACATGAAAGCGCAGCACATTGCGGTCGTCAATGGCATGAGTGATCGTGTAGGCGTGCAGTTGTTTTTGAAAAATATCATTGGTGGTTTTATAGGAGCCTGCAGTACCGTCTATTTGCTGATAGTTTGCATTGGCTTCAAAAATAGGCGTACCTGTAAAGCCAAACAATTGTGCATTGGGAAAAAATTCTTTGATGGCTTTATGGTTTTCGCCAAATTGCGAACGGTGGCATTCATCAAAGATGAACACCAGCCGCTTTTGGCTGAGCGGTTGCAGTTGTTCTTTATAGTTCCTTTTATTAGCAGGGTCGAGCGCCAACCCTAATTTCTGGATGGTGGTAACAATCACCTTATCGGCATAATCTTCCGATAACATACGGCGCACCAGCGTTTCTGTATTGGTATTTTCTTCTACACTTCCTTCCTGGAATTTATTGAACTCCTCACGGGTTTGCCGGTCGAGATCTTTGCGATCAACAACGAACAGGCACTTTTCAATTTCGGAATTATCTTTTAACAGCGTAGATGCTTTAAAAGAAGTAAGTGTTTTACCGCTGCCGGTGGTGTGCCAGATATAGCCATTGCCCCTGTTTTGTTCAATACACTTTGTAATGGCTTCCACAGCGTATATCTGGTACGGGCGCATCACCATCAGCTTTTGCTCACTTTCTACCAGCACCATGTAACGGCTTATCATTTCGCCCAGCCTGCATTTGGCTAAAAACTTTTCTGAAAAATCGTTAAGGTTGGGAATTTTTTTATTGTTTTCGTCTGCCCATTGATACACGGGTAGAAATTGTTCATCGGCATTAAAAGCAAAATGCTGGCTGCGGTTGTTGGCAAAATAGTAAGTATTGCTACGGTTGCTTACAATAAAGAGCTGCATAAAGCAAAGCAGCGAATTGGTATAGCCATTGCCGGGGTCGCTTTTGTAGTCAATGATTTGTTGCATGGCGCGGCGCGGACTTACTTCCAGCGTTTTCAATTCAATCTGCACTACGGGTACGCCGTTTATCAATAGTATTACGTCATAGCGATGGTTACTGTTTTGGGTATTCATCCGCAATTGGTTGACGACCTCAAAATCGTTCTTGCACCAGTCTTTGATGTTGACAAGTGTATATTGCAGTGGTGTGCCGTCTTCACGAATAAACGTGTTGCGCTGGCGTAAAGTTTTGGAAGCCGCGAATACATCGGGGTTGATAATCTCATCCCGTAGGCGGGCAAATTCCGCATCGGATAAAGTAACACGATTCAGCGCTTCAAATTTCTTTTTGAAATTTTCCTCCAGCGCCCTGCGGTCACGAATATCCTGCCGGACAGTATATTTAAGATCGCGAAGTTTTTGTACGAAGCCGTATTCGATTTGCGATTCATTTACTATTGAACTCATAATCAATGTTAAGCTTTTCCCGGTATTTAGTTGAGATTCGGTGCTTATGTAATTTTATTTATTTGAGTATACCAAACATTCTATTTTACTTCCTCACCAACAACTCGCACACATCCACTTCCAACACCTCCGCAATTTTAAATAATGTTTCAACCGTAGGCTGGTTATCATTCGTGCACCATTTTGATACAGCGGCTTTACTTACGCCTACCTGTTCTGAAAGCCAGATATTCGTTTTTTCCTTTTCAATAAGAACAATCTTTATTCGGTTAAAACGCCTTTTTTGTGTTGCCATAAGAGCTTTTTCAATAAGTGAAGTTGGTTGTACCAGGCAACTAACAGAAAAAGAATGAATAATAGTCAAAAAGAAAAAAATGATATAATTAAAGTTAATTAATTAACTTTAATTATATTTTTAACTATATTTGATCAACTAAAATAAACCTGAAATGTTTCCCCGAGATTCTTCATAAATGATCGTTCTCTTACCTTATTTCCACCAACATCACCATTTCCACCAACATCACCGCAAACAAATCTTACCTCACCACAGAAAAACATCCCATCATGCTATCACCATCACCACGTAAGCGTTTTCACAAGCCCTGCCACCTGCCCAATAATATAGGCAAGCATTTTTACGAAGGCCTTGAAGCTGTATTTGGGAACTTTCGTCTGCACGATTTCAGGGACACATTGAACCTGTGGCTGCACGCGGCCCTGGCCAGCGAGCAGAGCGCCTATGCAAATGGTGGCGAAAGGGAAGACCTGATGGATTTTGTGCAGCACCTGCACCGGCTGACAGAAGCTTTTTGCATCATCCATGCAGGCACACCGGCACAACAAAGCATACCAGCCTCTACTAAAGGATTGTTGGCCAACGCCAATCGTCCTTTTTACCTCAGCGAAGCGGAGCAGGGCAACCCGCATCAGGAGATACAGCAATTCCGCCAGACATTCCGGTACAGCTATGCAAAAGCCGAGCTGCTGGACTTGCTGGAAGCGGTGATCACTTACAATGGCGCGAAGGAAATAGCCCGGGCAGACCTGGTGATGTTTTACCGGCACCTGCTGTACCTGGTGAGGCTGGTATATAAGATGGATGAACGCATGATCTGTGAGATCGCCTGACGGTACTGAGGAAAAAGCTATTGATGATCTGTTATGTCTTAAGCTACAATCATTGCATATTTTAAAACTTCGTTTGAACGATTATAAAAAAATAAACCTGTCCATAACTTATGACATAACCGATCATCGGGCGGGAGACAGAAAAGAAAATCCTGAAAGAGATGCCCGGCTCCAAAGAGGCAGAAGTAAAGATGGGGGACCTGTTCAAATGACCGCACTGAACCGGAACATATTCAGAGCGAAGTTTCACCAGCGCGAACAGCCGGCGTTCGAATTTGCTATCAATATCTTCTTCCGGCAGCAGATTAATGTATTATCTCTTTATCCGTTTACTTGGGGTTAAGCCATTACATAATGTCGGTTTAGCTTTTTCCGGACACTTTATCTTTAAAGTACCCACTATTGGTCCCGGCACTGCCCATACCTGGCTCATCTTCAGGTTGGCGTGATCAAATGTATTGGCAGCCATGCTGGTAACATCGCTGCCACAGAAAAAATTAATATAGTAAAGGATGGTGAGGTTTTCTACATAAAAGGGAAAGCAAAGAGATGCCTGATGGACCTCGGCGAAAATAGATTTACCGATTTCCTACCTTCCATGTTTCTTTCCATCGATTAAATTCCGAAGGGCTGATATAATACCGGGCAAAATTGCCGTCATGAAGGGACAACAGTTCACTTTCGACAACTTCAATAAATTTCTGCCGGTCAGCTTCGCTAATCTTTGCTGCGTAGCGGTGAATGCTTTCAGATGCCTGTTTATAAGGGTAGGCATTTCTGACGATCTCGTTTACAAGGGTGCGGAGATCCGACCTGTACTTCAACCGGAAAGCATCCGGCTCTCCCACGGATTGGCGCACAGCAGCATAACGAAATGCAGATCGCTGATATGCCCAAATAAATACATCCTTTAAAAGTTCCACTCTATTCATTTCATAAACGCCGAGTAAACCGCTTATATACATATCATTTGGAACGTCAGTAAATGACAGAGGAGCCAGGTTGCGTTTTACCAGCGGAATATTGGCCGCCAGCCGGGATACCCGTTTGTTAACATCATCGAATGGCTGCAGGTAAGGGAGGTGTACCATGATAAAGAATACTTGTTCAAACGGATCATTGATCTGCCCGGCTTTTTCAAGTATCAGATCAAACATTTCCCCGATCAGTTGTGGTATGGCCAGTGGCGTAAATACAGACTTGTTGATTCCTGCAGGATGGTTTCTAAGCCGGCCTGATGCTGTGGGATCAGGAAGGAGGTTATCGGACAGTAACGCATGCAGGTTCAGAATCGTATATCGGTTAAAGTCAACTTCCTCCGCTCCATTTACAATAAATTCAATAGCATCCTTGTGATTTAAAATCATTTGGGCATCCATAGCAGATTTATCATCGGCGACAATTCCGGCAGCAATCAACCGCTCGGTATCCAGCAAAGAATAAGTGTTGCCTTCCAGGCGGCTTGAGTTCCAGGAAAGATCAATCAGGAGGCGACTTAAAATTTCACGGGCATATGTCCCCGCAGGATAGTCGGGCTGAGCTGTTTTACCCATGTCTGCCAGTAGTTTTTTATCTTCGGGCGTTAAGTAACTGTTCGTGTTAGGGATATAATTTTCCAGGAATTCACGGTGGTAGCCTGCGGGGGTGCGTTGTTCCACCGGTTTACTCACCTGGGAAAATATGGCTTTGGATGCTTCAGAAAGGGGTATGGGAATATCCGGGCTTTTCGTAATTACCGGAGTTACTGGCTGCCTGATCAAAAAGTAGCGGGTTGACCGGCCTGCTTTAGTTACCGATACCTCATGCTGCTCTATCAATATTTCCAGTCTTCTAAGTAACGTCCTCCAACTTATATTCAAACCACTGGCTTCCAGAATATCACTTTGACTTGCCCCTTCCGGGAAGCCTTGTAATACTTTTTTAATCACCTCCAATTCCTGTGTGTTAACCTTTGCCATATTCGTGACAAGATTAAATTATTCGTGACAAATGTAGCAAATAAATGTCACGAATATGGCTTTTTTGTCAAGAATAACCATATTTTGTCAGGAATAGTTTATCCCTGTCCGAATGGATCGGATTGGGATTCTATGAAGAGTTGTAGTTTAAGTTCTTTTGACAATTGTAGCATCGGGAATCTAATACATTCAAAAGTACCAAAACATTCAGAATTAGTCTTTCCTCATTAAAAGTTGCTGACTATCAAATATAGGTTAACTAAACCTATTTAGGCCTTGTGAAGGTTACAGGAAGATCAGACAAATTTCAGTCAGAAGAATAATAGGTGTTTTTGACAGTTTTTCAAAATAAAGATTGCCTACTGATCTATTGTGATATTTTCCCACGTAGGAGAAATAAAATTTGCGTGGCATTAATAGCAAAGAAGACCAAAGGTTTCTGAATACAACTGAAAATCAATGATGCTAAATTATTTGTTGACCTCGACAGGAATCGAACCCCCGCCCGAACGCCCGCCTGAACGAACTTTCGGGCAGGTGCCGCTCGGTACGGGCGGGTGTATCTGGAGCTTCGGAAACTCTTATACTATTCCTGCCCGAACGGCGTTCTGCCCCGCCCGAATAACTCAGTCGGGCAGGCGGGCCTGCCCAAACGGCGTTCAGTCTATATGTAAAAGGGGTCTGGTGAGCAGCAGTCCTCAAATCGGCTGCAATGAAGAACTTTGCTAAAAAATAAAAATTATGAAACAGCAAACTTCAGCTCCGTCCGAACCCCTGCATAAAGGTAAAACCCTGATAGATTATAAGGGAAAAATAATTTATGTAGGCATTGATGTTCACCAAAAAGCCGGGCGGGCCCGTCCGACTGGCGTCAGCCGGGCAAGCATTGTACTACAAGGGCAGTACCTTTTTTTAAATATCTTCTTCCAGCAGCAGATTTATAGTATTTTTCTCTTTCTATTGCTTCCTGTTCCGTTTCAAACGCTTCAAGATAGATTAAGGTGAAGGGAATATAAGGCCGGATTGATGCTGTCATTCCCGAATTGTGCTGGCGCAACCTTTTTTCAAGATCCTGGCAATGGCCTTTGTAATAATAATTGTGATTGGTGCTTTTTAAAATATAGGCGTAAAACATACAGAACGTTAGTAGCCTCGCCTGGAATCGAACCAGGATCTGGAGCTTCGGAAACTCTTATACTATCCCCGTCCGACTGGCGTCAGCCGGGCGGGCATTGTACTACAAGAGCAGTATCTTTTTTAAATATCTTCTTCCGGCAGCAGATTTGAAATATTTTTCTCTTTCTATTGCTTCCTGTTCCGATTCAAACGCTTCAAGATAGATTAAGGTGAAGGGAATATAAGGCCGGATTGATTCCGTCATTCCTGAATTGTGCTGGCGCAACCTTTTTTCAAGATCCTGGCAATGGCCTTTGTAATAATAATTGTGATTGGTGCTTTTTAAAATATAGGCGTAAAACATACAGAACGTTAGTAGCCTCGCCTGGAATCGAACCAGGATCTGGAGCTTCGGAAACTCTTATACTATCCATTGTACTACGAGGCCAGGAACTATTAAAAAGAACTACTTAATTTATACTATTGCCATCAAACCTATCGGCGGCCCTTCTATATAAGCCGCACGTTTTCGGAAACTCTTATACTATCCCCGTCCGAACGGCGTTCCGCCGGGCGGGCATTGTACTACGAGGCCAAACTAATTTGAAAATTCATTTTCAAATTACCACACTTTCAAATTTTCAAATTATTTAATCAGCCCATGCGCATTTTCTGCAAATATTTTTACGGCAATGGCGAGCAAAACTACACCAAAAAATTTACGCACGGCAATTAATCCGGCATTTCCTAAGATCCGGGCTATCAGGTTCAATGACCTTAAAACCACGTAAATGATGATAAGGTTAATAAAAATGCCGAGAAATATAGTGAGGTCGGAAAAATTGGCTTTAAGCGACATAATGGTGGTGAGCGTTCCGGAACCTGCTATCAGCGGAAAGGCAATGGGTACAAGGGTTGCCGCCTTTACATCTTTTTCACTCTTGAAAAATTCAAGTCCCAGTACCATCTCTAATCCCAGTATAAAAATGACCACCGATCCGGCTACGGCAAAAGTTTTGATATCCAGTCCCAGGATACGCAAAAACTTATCCCCCGCAAATAAGAACAGTATCATCAATCCCCCGGAAATGAGCGTGGCGCGCAACTCATTAATACCGCCTATCTTTTGTTTCAGGGAAATCAATATAGGCACAGACCCAATGATATCAATTACCGCAAAAAGCGTAAATATAACCGTTAGTAGTTCGCTAAAACTAAATGGCATAATTCCGGGTTTGTACAAAGGTATTGTTCCGGGGAGACAGGCCGCCGGATTAATGCTAAAAGTATTTATTCAGTCCCGGAATAATGAACATTACCCGGAAATTTCTCACTGACCACTTACTACTCACTACTCACCCCCCTCACACCCTCACATAGATCTTCTTCCGGTCCATCCAGTAGCCCACCAACCAGCACAAAAGCATAAAGCACAGTGCAAAGGCCAATGAACCCCAGGCACCGGGAAGTATTTTTTGAAAGATGCTGTTATTGATCCCCACAAACAGCGGCGTTTCCGGACCTGTTTTGATCATATAGAACACCACGTACAATATTTCGGATAAGATGTAGATGAACAAGGGGTTTCTGCCAAAAACCTGGAAAAAATAGGTTCCTTTTGTTATGGCTTTTATTTCTACAATAAAAACAAGTATGCCCAAAATGGCAAGGTCGAGCCCCACGGTATATAAAACGAAGGCGCTGGTCCAGAGCTTTTTATTGATGGGAAATACAAAATCCCAGAAATAAGCGATACAAAGCAGTACAAAGCCGGCAATCAGCAGCTTAGCCACCGTTTCAAAGCTTTTTCCCTTTTGCTGGATAAAAATACCTGCATAATACCCGGCTATTACATTTACAATGGATGGCAAAGTACTCAACAGCCCTTCAGGATCAAAAGCCACGCCTTCACCATGATACAAGTGGTTCTCCCCAAAAAGCATTACATCTAATTTATGCCCCGCATTGCCTGTC
The DNA here is from genome assembly GCF_035444585.1 of Agriterribacter sp. Lineage (GTDB taxonomy): Bacteria > Bacteroidota > Bacteroidia > Chitinophagales > Chitinophagaceae > Agriterribacter. The sequence continues at coordinate 1,673 of NZ_DAOMOZ010000119.1, read as the reverse complement.
ATGCTGTAATCTCCGCCAATGTACAGGATCAGCCAGTAACCCAGTAAAAAAATAACGCTTAAAGCCCATACCGTTCTTTTGGATAAGAAATGGATCATTAAGCCCGCAGCGCAATAGGCAAGGGCTATGCGTTGCAATACACCCAAAATGCGGGTATGACTGATGGGCGAAAGCTCGTACCCGCCTCCCTGCGCTTCCCTGAAAAAAGGAAACCAGTACATAAGGTAACCCAGGAGAAAAATAATTACCGTGCGCTTAAATATTTTACCCAGCACGCTGCCGGTTCCCATTTGCCGGTATTTGGGCATGGAAAAGCTCATGGCATTGCCCACAACAAACATAAAGGTGGGAAATACCAGGTCGGTAGGGGTGAACCCGTGCCATGAAGCATGCAATAAAGGAGCAAACGGCTCGGCGCCGCTTCCGGGGGTGTTTACAATGATCATGAAACAAATGGTCATGCCTCTCAAAACATCAAGGGCTAAAAACCGGGGAGAAGGAGCTTTAGTCATACAACAAAGGGATTATTATACTTTAATATAGATTTTTCTTTTGTTAAGCCACCAGGCAATAGCCCAGAAGATGAGGATATGAAAGACGGCATATAACAGGGAGCCGTTCATATTGCCAAACAAAGGAGCAAACACATGGTCGTACACCCAGCCGCCCAACCCTTTATATATCACCCTGCCTTCTTTCACTCCATCTGCAATTCTTACCAGCCCGTATAATCTTACCCAAATGCCGCTTAAAACAAAAATGAACAGGGGATTTTTGCCAAATACATCAAAAAAACGGCTCCAGGCGCCACGCCATTTTTTTATTTCAATGAAATATATCAGCATGGCCAATACAACAATTGCCATCCCTGAGGTATATATTACGAAAGAGCTCGTCCATATTTTTTTGTTGATCGGGAAAACGGTGTTCCAGCACAGCCCGGTAAAGATCAACAGCATGGCTGCAACAAATAGTTTTGTCAACAGAGGATAAAGACCACTCACTACCGGCACAGGCTCCTGCCTTTCCTCATCCGGGATATTCTTTTTCCGGATTATGAAACTGCCGGCCCAATAACCCAGTATTACCTGTACTACCGCGGGTAAGGTGCTCATTAATCCTTCAGGATCAAATGCCACTCCTTCCCCATGATACATGTGCGTTTCACCCAGCACTGCCTTGTCTATTGCTGTTCCAAACCAGCCCTGCAAGCTAAAAGGATCGGCACCGCCCCAAAACAGGCACATTGCCCAGTACAGGAGCAACAGCACCGCACCTGCAGTTAAAAGCTTTGCAGGGCGTAAATAGTAAATCATAACAGCAGCGAAAAAATAGCAGAGCGCTATCCGCTGAAGTACCCCCAATATCCTGAGGTTTTGGAGGGACTTCAATTCTAAAACCCCATCGGCATTGTATCTTACGAAAGGAAAAGCATTCAGGAAGAGACCAATACAAAATATCAATACTGTTCTTTTAATCACTTTTTTCCACATCATGGCACTGCCGGCTTCCCTGAGCCGTGGCATAGTAAAAGCCATGGCGTTCCCTACCGCAAACAAAAAAAAGGGAAATACGAGGTCGGTGGGAGTGCAGCCATGCCAACGGGCATGATCCAGGGGCGGGTATATGTATTTCCAGCTTCCGGGGTTGTTTACCAGTATCATAAAAGCTAC
>NZ_DAOMOZ010000118.1:0-14894 GCF_035444585.1 Agriterribacter sp. | reverse complement strand
GAGGGGGCTGGTCGGCAAATTATTCCCACCGCACTAAAAGGGACAAGTCAGGAAAGATCTCCTCAGGAACAAAGTCGCAAAAGGCCCTTGCAATAGCAGCATCAGACGCATTGGATTTTTGCTGAAAAATCATACACTATAATAAATTAAATTATATGGGTGCGCTCCTGTCTTAGTTAAACTTCAGAGAATATAAATCAGCATCTTTCAAATAGATCTTTAGTTTTACGGGCCTCCCTTCAAGTGAGGACACATCCTCCTTCCCATTCCATAATACTATACGTTTGATTTCATTGCCGATAATTTCCTGGGTATTATTAACTGTATATCCTGGTATCGGTCGCCCTTTAGCATCGAGTATTTCAATTTTTACGTATCCTGCTGCTGAAGTAGCGTAGTTGATTTCAAGCGCTTTTCCTTTAAAAACAAAAGGTTTTGTAATCACTTCTCCACCTTTAAAATCACCCTTAAGGGAAGCAAATCCATCCAGTCGTAAAGAATATCTTTTAATATGCGCGGTAGGCTGGGCATAGCTTTCATTTACATACACCGACAATTCTGTAGGGCTGGTTTGCACCACATTCAACACAGGATAATTAGACCGGGATACCCAGTTTTCCAGCCCGATCTCAGGGCGAATAAAAGATTGCATAAATGTTCTATCATATACAGAGCCGCCCCTGGTGCTCATAAATACAGCATCGGAACAATCTTTAAAATAATTAGGATTTACATTTAATGCCTTAGCCTGTTCATCAGTTAAAACCTGCCTCTTGGGCATAAACCTGGCACAAATAGACAGGTATATATGTGGCGCCCTGAAATAAGGACTGGTTTGATTGGTATACAAATGGTCTAATGGGGTATTCCCAAAAGTCATTTTTACAGGAGCTGCCCAGTTGATAAAATCTTTAGAAGTAGTTCTGCTCACCGACCTAAAACCTTTATACTGGGTAAATCCTCCATCGCTCCAGGTACGGAAATAACAAACATATTGTTGTTCACTTTCAGACCAGAAAGCCACATTTTGAGAATCAAAAACCCCGGTTTTATATACGGCAGAATCCTGAATTTTTTCCCAATGGATACCATCTGCAGATACAAAAGCAAATAAGCCTGTTCTATCCGTTCCGCCTAACGCCTTGAATCTTTCAGTGGCTTTTGCATTGGGGTTCCTATCGAGAAAAGGACTGAAATTATGCGTAGCCGGAGCCGCATGTGCCAAAACAACATTATTATCTGTTGTACCATCTATGGTATAAATGCCAATGTTGGGTTTTGTCCAGTTAATGCCATCGGATGACTCCGCATAGCAGGTTACTTCATTTGAGTTACCATCCTTACCTGCTTCCCTTATGCCTCTATAATAAAGTTTGTACTGCGTTCCATCTTTAATTATAGTACTATATCCGCTAAAATTCCCTTCCCAGGGATTATCAAACTTTAAAACCGTTCCTTCATTTACAGGAGTATGAAGCTGCTGGGTAACATTGTTTAATTTTTCTATCAGGTACTGGTCCACAAATAGTTCCCGGTTATTTCCAAGTTGCAGTGGCTTACCGGTCTGAGCAAGCAGGTCTGTCTGGTGAAGACAAATACATACCAAACATAATAATACTCCCTTTAGAATATGCATGACATTTTTATTTAAATGAATTAAAAAATTAAGGTTGAATTTCAATAATAGTTCCGGCAATATGGCGACTACCATTGGCTTTATTAAAGTAGTAAACTACCAGTACCCGGTTTTCGGGCAATACTACCGACCATGGGTAACCGATATCTGTATTACCTCCATCATCTCTCAAGACAAATTCTTTGGATGTTTTCCAATCAGTACATTCCGCATTTAAAACGCGGGCTCTTATGCCATAAGGCTCATGCCGGTAGCCATATACCAGCAGAACCCGGTTATCCGGTAATCTTGTTGCCATTAATGGATGTCCCTGGAAACCCATTGGTTCCCAGGAAAAGGTTTTCCCCCCATCTTTAGAGCGGGCTATCACCGCCTGATCATCCATATTGGCAGTACGTAAAAAACCAATAATGTCTCCCCCGGGGGTTTCATATACTGATGCCTCATTGAAAGAAGCATTGGCATCTTTTGCTACTTCACTTACATATTTCCAGGTTAATCCTTTATCCTTTGAAGCAAGCAGATAATTAGATGTTTTCTTTATACTGTCATGTGCTGCAACGATCCATAATATCCTGCCATCTTTTGCCTCGTATAATGCGCCGCGGTTATAGGCTGGCACCGGCATGCCATATGCATTAAAGTTTCGTTCTGGTATTATATGTGGGGGATAATAAGGCCCCTGCCATGTTCTTCCATCATCCACTGATCTTACTACATAGCCTCCTAAAAATATATATCCTCCGGCTTCAAAATACGGTTGCTTTAAATTAGGTATTCCTTCAGGACGCACTGTAGTCCATCCATAACTTGTACAGAGTAAAGTACCGTCTTTCAACCGAAGAAGGCAGGGATCCTGAGAGCCGCCAAATGCGTGGGCATACAGCAATTGAGGAGTTTTCACCCAGTTTTCTCCATCTTTCGATTTTACAGATACCAGATAACTGTTATGATCCACATGGTTATTGCCCTTTTCTCCAAAAATGATGCGATTGGGAGCTCTTCTGAAGGCCACCATTAATTCACCATTCTTAAGCTTAACTACAGAAGGGAAAGTGGAATAGAAGGCTGTATCACTATACACAACAATGTCTTTAACTTTTTTAATCTGTGAAATACAAGGTACAACCCCACACACGAGGCATACTAATATTGAAAGCAGCCGGATTTTATTTTGACAGAAAAAGAACGTCTTCATTTTTGAATTGTATTTAATGACTTTCAATATAATAAAAAGTCAAAAATCTTTCATTACCTGATGCATTTAGTTAAACTTAAAAGAAAACAAGTCTGCATCTTTTAAATAAAACTTCAACCTGATTGGCCTACCTGATAAAGCCTGTACAGACTGGTTGCCTTTCCATCCTACTATTCGTTTAATTTCATTCCCGATTATCTCAGTTGCATCATCCTTTGAAAATCCCGGAATGGGCTTTCCATTTGTATCAAGTATTTCCACTTTCACAAAACCTGCCGCCGAAGTAGAATAATTAATTTCCAGCTCCATTCCTTCAAATTGTATTGGTTTTGTAGTTACATGTCCTTCTTTCATTTCTGCATGTGCAGACACCAAACCATCAATACGCATTGAATATCTTTTTAGATGAGCGCCTTCCTGCGCATAACTTTCATTAACATATACTGACATTTCATTTGCCCCGGTTTCAACAATATTAAGCGCAGGATAGTTGGAGCGGGACACCCAATTCTCCAATCCTATTTCCGGTCTGATAATTGACTCCAAGAATGTTCTGTTATACAAATTCCCTCCGCGGGTAGTCATAAAAATCGCATCCGAACAATCTTTATAATATTTGGGATTTACATTCAGCACAGCAGCCTGTTCATCCGATACTACCTGCCTGCCCGGCATAAATCGCGCACCAATGGCGATATAAACCTGGGGAGCACGATAGTAAGGACTGGTTTGCTGGGTATAGAGATGATCATAAGGCACATTACCAAACTGCATGAGCTCAGGTTTGCTCCAGTTGATAAAATCTTCAGATGTGCTTCTGCTTACCGATCTGTATTTTTTTTTATCAGAAGAAATAGCTGAAGATCTGAGATAACAGATATACTTCTTCTCCGTTTCAGACCAAAATGCAACATTTTGTGAATCAAAATCTCCTTCGGTAATAACCGGTTGATCTGCCAATATTTTCCAATGTATTCCATCGGAAGATATGTATGCCTTTAATCCGCTCTTTTTTATGCCACCAAGTGCTTTATATCTTTCTGTAACTTTTGCATTAGGATTCTTATCAAGAAACGGTGAGAAATTATGTGTAACAGGCGCCGCATTAGCAAGAATGATATTATTGCTTGCAGATCCATCCATTTCATATATCCCCAATTCAGGCTTTACCCATACTTTCCCATCCCTGGACTCTGCGTAACAGGTAACTTCGTTTTCACTGCCATCGTTGCCAACTTCACGAATTCCTCTATAATACAACCTGTACAAGCCGCCATCTTTTATAACAGTAGAATAGCCGCTAAAATTTCCTTCCCATTTTCTATCGAAATATAATACAGGTCCTTCATTTTTGGGATGATGAAGTTTTTGTCGTACATGAGTAAGATTTTCTATCAAATATTGATCTACAAAAAGCTCCCTGTTATTCCCTACATGTAAAGACTTATCCTTTTGAGCAAACGACTCTGTTTGAATAACAGAACAAATGACAGCTAACCCAAAAAATAAATTCTTTTTTCTACGATTTATAAACATATTCTTAAAATAAAAGGCTGATTTATATCCTAAATAATATATATGCACATTAATCTTTTAGTTACTAATTGAATACAAAGGAGTAAACATCGGCATCCTTTACGGATATCCGCAGTCTGACAGGAACTCCCTGTAATTTAGTGAGGTCAGCAGCCGGTTTCCATATAACCTGCCGGTCTAAATCATCACCATATATTTCTTCACAATCATCTAATGAAAACCATGGAATAGCTTTACCATCCGGTCGCTGAATTTCTATTCTCACCGACCCTGCGGCAGAGATTGAGACATTCAAACTAAGCTTACTTCCGTTAAAAGTAAATGGTTTAGTAATGAGCTCACCTCCGGCAAGCGGTGCATGAAGCGAGACAAAGCCATCTATCCTGATAGTGTATCGCCTTATGCTTACTCCTGTCTCCTGAAGTGCCTTTTCTGTTGCATATATTGATATTTCCGCCGGGGCGTCTTCAATGTCGGACGGTGTCTCGACTAATCCCCAATTCTGGTACATATCTCCATAAAACCATGTATCATATTTTCTGAGCCCCGGCCGCAGGAAGGCTTCCGGCCAGATAGTAAAATGATCCCCGTCCCTGCTGCTCATAATCATACCTTCTGTTATAGCTGTTCCTTCTCTGCGGGAACCAACCGCCCTTATTTGCCGGTAATCAAAACGGGGCAGAAGCTTTGCTGATGTGGTCCATCCCTTATCTACATACCTTGTGGGAAAACCTATGAATAATCCGGGCGAACGATAATACGGCAATACCTGATTAGTATATAATTCGCAGACCCTGCCCGTTGGATAGTTTTCAGAACGCGTTTTTTTGTCGGGCACACTGCCTCCCGGATCTGTATTTGCTTCATAGCTGATGAACTCCGGTTCTGTCCAGTGAATAAAATCTTTAGATTTGGCAGTACGGATATCCCGCCCCGCATCTATCCCTGCATTGATAAGGCTTACAGAGCCTTTGGTTTTATTACGAAAATCACGAACATAACATCTGTATTCTTTCTTCTCCGTATCCCAGAATGCCAGGTTTTGCGAATCAAAAGCGCCTTTGGTAACAACGGGATCTTCATTCATCAGGGTCCAATGTATTCCGTCAGCAGATTTAAAAGCATACAGCCCATGTTTTCCTCCACCCCATCCAAGCGCTTTGTATTTTGCATCAGGCGCACAATCGGGGTTTTTATCCAAAAACGGAGAGAAAGCATGGCTCCCAATGGAATCAAGAATAATATTATTTTTAAATGAGCCTGCCCAGTTAATAATTTCAAGAACAGGTTTTTTCCAATGAATGCCATCCACGCTTTCAGCATAACAGTAAATATCCTTACGGTTAGGTCTGTCTTTACCTCCTGTATAAGAATAATGTCCGGCACGATAATACATGCGGTATTTGTCTCCGTCCTGAAAAACCGTAATATAGTTTGTTCCGTTCCCTTCCCATCCTTCGTTGGTTTCCAAAACAACATTACGCGCTACAGGATGATGAAGCAGGAGATCGGCCTTTCCTGTAACCTTTTCTATTAATGTATTATCTGTAAACAGTTGCCGGGAAGACCCTATCGGACTAATTTCTCCATTGACCTTTTTTTGAGCATAAATGTTCGCTGCATATATCAACATACATATCACTAGGAAATGCCGAAACACCGAACGAAATAAAAGACTTGTTTTGAAAGCGCTCATTGCGTATTCTTATTGATAACCTGGGTTTTGATTAACCTTAGGTTCCGTACTTAAAATGGATAACGAAAGCGGCCAGAGATATTTATAAGTGTCAGTGGGATTACTCTGAAAATATGGTATTAATTCAGCAGCTTTATCGAACCTCAATATGTCCCACCAATATTTTCCTTCATATAAAAATTCCAGTAAACGTTCTTCTAAAATGGAATTGTCATTATCTTCTTTTGACCCGGACACAAATTCATTGCCACTGAAATTACTGCCAAATGCCCGCTTCCTTATTTGATTCATTGCATCAGAAGGATCCTGCGATAACGCATTTTGCGCCTCTGCCTTCATCAGTAACACATCAGCATATCTATACAATACCACATCATCAATAAAGATTCTGGCACCCGCATTGATCATTCCGTCAAACTTCTTCTGGATACAACCATAAAACTTAGTATATGCGCTGGTTGCTTCATCATAACTATACAGTTCTGTATAAGTCGCAGTTCTGCGTAAATCCTCCGGTTTAAACTTCTGCCTCGTATCATCAGTCAATGTCCAGTAACTTGCCCCTCCAACAGCGCCAATAATTGCAGCTGCTGCAGGATCACTATTGGGTGGATATGCATCTATGTACATATTCTGCATAAAAGTGCTTCCTGTTTCATTGAGAAGGAAATTATTCGCCATTAAAATTTCCTTATTCCCTTTATTGTCATAATCAAAGATGCTCCCAAAATCACTCAATAGCTGTACATCTGCCGCGTCTACATCATTCAAAGCAGAAAGTGCTGTAGTCAGATCTTCATCGCCTCCATTTAATTTTTTTGCGGTCCATAAAAACACATCCCCCTTAAGCGCATTTAGCGCCGGTTTTGACCACCTGTTCCGCCCGGCAGTAAAGCTGTTATCGGAGAAAAGAGATAAACCCTGAGCTATGTCATTTTTAATCTGGGTAAATATATCCGCTACCGGAGTTCTTTCCTTATAAATAACTGATGGATCATATCCTTCTGTAGGGTCAGTTACAAGCGGAAGGTCTCCCCATGTTTTAGCCATAATAAAATAGCAATAAGCCCTCATGGCATAGGCCTCTGCCAATGACCTATTTTTATCTGCCTCTGTTTTAAAGGAAATGTTAGGTAAATATTTCAAAACAAGATTAACATCATTAATTACACGATATACTGAACTCCAGTCAGGACCCGCAGCAGTGGGATCTAACGTATTATTATATAGCCTGAGATTGCTAAAATCATTTCCGAGTGACTGTTTTAGATTTTGGCTTCTCGATTCTCCCCATAAATATAGGTTTGTGGCAGTAACACTACGTAGCCTTATGTACATGCCTCTTAATGCTCCGTTTGCATCGTCTTCAGATTTCCAGAATGATGCAGTTGAAATAGAACTGACAGGTTCAAGTTCCAATGTTTTGGTACAACCAGCTCCAATTACAATTATTAAAGCTGAAAATATCAATATGTTATTTTTTCTCATCTTATTACAGTTTTTCAGTTAGAAAGTAATTGAAGCTCCGAAAATGAATGACCTTGGATTAGGATACGCGGTTTCTGTATTTGTTTGTTCAGGACTCAAACCTTCGTAATTCGTAAAATACTTCAAATTACTTCCTGTGAGATTTAATGTGATATCAGAAATTTTTATCCGTTTCAGAAGACTTTGCGGCAACCTGTATGCAAGCGTTACTTCTCTTAAACATAAGAAATCTGTACTTTGATAAAACCGGGAACTTCCTCTATTATTCCACACATTCCATTGCGCGTTCTGATCGGCCCAATAATACCTGGGGACATCCGTAACATCTCCTTCCTTCTGCCAGGATCTTAGCATATGCCCACTTATCGCATTTGCTCCCGAAAAATTTCCTTCCAGCCTTGCAGCTGTTTCATTATAAATGGTTGCACCCAAGGTATAATCCATTCTGACTGTTAGACTCAGTCCCTTATAATTAACAATATTTGTAAAACCGCCTGTTACCCGTGGAATAATATTTCCCATGTAAATACGATCCCTCGTATCTATAGTATCATTCCGGTCAACGTCCATCCAATTTACATCTCCGCCATACTTCATTTTACTTGCACTGGGTAGCAACATATCAATAGGTGCTTTTGCGGCTTCAGCATTGGTTGAATAAACGCTTACCTGCTGATATGCATATTGGTCCCCGATCCTTTGCCCTTCCTGCAAACCACCGAGCCATGCATAACTTCCCCTGGCAGGATCATATACGTATACGCCGCCTACCCTGTTATTCTCAATTCCGTTTTCGGGCAACTTCATAATTTTACTATTAACCTTCGCAGTATTAAACGCAATATTCCATTGAACAGGAGATTCAGGAGATAATACTCTGGCAGATAACTCTATTTCATACCCCTTATTTTCAAGAGATCCATAGTTTGTTAATATGCTGGGAAATCCTGTTGAAGGGGGGAGTGTTAAAGAGGTTAAAAGGTTTTCGGTAACTCTTCTGTAGTAATCAAAAATAACACTCACTCTATTGTTGAATAATCCCAAATCTGCTCCTATGTCAAATGTTTTTGATTGCTCCCACTTTAAATTCTGGTTCGGCAAAGTTGATATCATAATACCTGAAGAACCATAATATCTTGAAGAAGCATTATATTCTCCCTGCGCCTGGTATAATCCCAATCCGCTAATATTACCTGTTACACCATAACTTGCTCTCAATTTCAGCTTAACCAATTCTGGGGGTAAAAATTTCCAAAAATCTTCCCGGTCAACATTCCATCCTGCAGAAACACCTGGAAACAAACCCCATTTATTATCTGTGCCTAAGTTTGATGCACCGTCGTATCTCAAACTTGCGCTAAAAAGATACTTGCCTTTATAATTATATGCCGCCCTTGAAAAATAACCTGTCAACACTTGTTGTGTTTCTGAACCGGAAACTGCTGTTGGTGTTGCAGAAGCATTTAATGTTGGGATGATATCGGTTGCAGCGTTTTGACCTGTAGCCGATAGCGAAATATTATTAGCCCACAAATACGACAAGCCTGCTTTTATCTCAAAATCGTGATCATTGTTAAATACTTTACCGTAGTTTAATACAGCATTCACCTGTGGCCTAAAGTTCTCAGCATATGAACCGGTAGCCGTGCGTGAGGTTACAAGCGTACTTGGTCCATTTAAGTACGTCCGCAAAAAATTCCTGGAGTAACCTCCTCTATATTGCACGGAAACCTGAGGACTAAAAGTCAAACCCGGAATAATTTCAGCTTCACCACCCACAATCAGGGTCAGGTCATTTGCGATATTTTTTGGATTATACACCGATGATCTATAAAATGGATTGGAATATCCTAAACTGCGTCCCGGGGAGAGGGTTCCATCTTCAAAATATAGTTTATTGGTTGCAGGCGCAATGAGGGAAGATTTAAAAACATCTGTTGTCGGCACCTGTTTATTCCTTGTATTAGAGTACATTACTCTTGAGAAAACCTTTACTCTGTCATTAATATTAAGCTCTCCGTTAAGGTTCATTGTAAACCGCTTGTAATCTGTTTGTATAGCAATTCCTTTACTATCCAGGTATCCTAAACCTAAATAAAATCTCGCCTTTTGAGTTCCACCTGAAACTGAAATTGAATGATTTTGAGAAAGCGCCTTTCTAAAAAGCATACTTTGCCAGTCCACACTGTTAAATATTAAAGTTCTTGATGGGTCTGCAGGATCAGGAATACTTTCCCAGCCTTCATTGAGCTTATACTGGTTCTCCGGCGTAAGATATTGTAATGAACCCGTTGTTTTATTGGTAAGATCATTACCAGCTCCCCCCAGGTATGTGCTTCCATCTAATTGTGCGAGAAACGCGGGATTTATTCCTCCGGTTGCTAATATACCCAGACGGGAAAAATAAGCTTCATCTTTTCCAGTAAGAATGTCGTAAGTTTTGGCAACCTCAGACCTCATCAAATCAAACTTATAATTAACCTGCGTTTTGCCTGACTGACCAGATTTCGTTTCTACAATTACCACGCCGTTAGACCCCTGCGCTCCATAAATTGCAGTTGCCGCAGCATCCTTTAATACCTGTATAGATTTAATATCGTGTGCACTGATATCATTCATATTACCCCGCAACACTCCGTCAATAATGTAAATTGGTGGCGAACTATTTGGACTATTTATGGAAGTTCCGCCTCTAACGATAATATTAGGTGCTGCACCGGGTTGCCCTGAATTAGTTTGTACACGCACCCCTGCCAGCGTACCCTGCAATGCAGCCGCGGCATTTGAGTAAGGAATATTTTCCAGCACCTTATTATCAAGTTTTGAAACGGCAGTAGTTATTTCACTCCTGCGCTGCTGAGAGCCAAACCCAACAACAACAACTTCAGAGAGCGGATCAACTCCACTTTCCAGGAATATATCAATATTTGATTTGCCATTTAAAGGAATATCTCTTGTTTGAAATCCAACTGAACTAACAATGAGCGTTATATTAAGATCAGCAACATTAATGCTAAACAAACCTTCTTCATTTGTTGTAGTGCCGTTGCCGGAGTTTTTAATTTTCACGCTGGCGCCAGCCAAAGGCTCACCTCTTTCATTTGTTATTTTTCCCGTAACAGCATTTTGCCCCTGAGCAAATCCTATGCTAAAAAGCAAAACCATCAATATTGAGAACATCTTCCCTGCAAAATTTTTCAGCGAATGATGTAATTGAAACTTTTCTCGGAGTTGTCGAATCATAATCGTAGTTTTTGGCAGTTTAAAGAAATCAGAATGATCTGTAAAATGTTTTCTATTCATAACACAAGCGGGATGGTTAATTCCAGTTTCAAATCTAATTTTACTATTTATCAAAATCTTCTACTTTTATTTACATTCTTAATACTATTTTTCAAAAAACAATACTGCACATTTTAACCGGGAAAAAATTTAATAGCCGGGAAAAGAAGCCCGCAGAAGATGTAAAATCATACAGTTGCTGAAGGAGGCTGTACTGCCAGACCCAACGGATGGCTGCCATGCAAATGGCGGCTCCGGATCAGAGGTAAATGTTCTTGAGGAGTTTTAGAAAAAGCCGTTTGTTTCTACCGGCCCATATTTTAAAGCCAGTTCAATACGCTGTACAACTACGCCGTTCGGGGAAGAAAACCGAAGTGTATTATCACCTTTTTTAAGATGCTGCACCAGAACGGTAAATGCGCTAACCTTTTGCCCGTTTTTTATTCCACGCAATTTATCAAACAGCCCGGGATAAGAAGTATCAGCCGTGTGCAGCAACTGGTTGTTCATTGAAACGGTCATGCTGTCTGCCGTATTGGTTCTCACAAACAAAATCACCTCTTCGGGCTTATCGGTCTGAACACCATCACCTACAAAAATAACGGCTTCAATATTTTGTTGAACCGGCAATGGCAACCGGCTATTGGGAGTTAAATGGTAAGACAAGGAAGATGGCAAGACAGGTAAAATAGTAAAATGGTAAGACAGGAAGATAGCAAGATGGGAGGTTCGTGAGAAAAAATGCTTACGTTTTACACTCTTACGGTCTTAGTTTTACAGTCTTACGATCTTACTCTCTTACGGTCTTACTCTCTTACGATCCTACAACCATCTTCTCTTACGCCTTCGCTATTTCATACAACGTATTCCTCACTATTCCTTCCCCATCCTCCTTAACATGACTGCTCCGGCATCTCCATGTTTCATAACCGCCTTTTTCTATTTCATGCGCGGGAGGAACATAACCGATATACCCGTTGGCCATAGTGATGGTGAAATATTTACCGGTATTGATCTGTTGTTTCAATGCAAGCCCGGTTTCTGCAAAAAACTCCCCGCCCAGCGCGCCGATGGTAATATCGCCGATCTTCAATGCCTGTACCGGGAATTCAATCGTGTCGGGATATTCATTCAGCAGCACCTGTTCGCGTGCATATATTTTCGCCATGGCTTCCGGAGTTGCGGGGTCTATCAAGCGGTAGTCTGTTTGTGCTACTATTTTTTTTGCTGCTCCCACTTCTGCAGCAGATGGTTTGCGAACGACCAGTGTTACTTCTTTAAAAACTGCGGAGATCACAGGATTGGCCTTCCACTGTATATTTTTTATAGCTTCACTCAATTTTGCCGCAAGATCTTTACCTATCATTTCCTTCTTCTGATGTTCTTCTTTGGGATAACGATCAGGCTGAAGAAAATCCCAGATGTTTGCTTCACCACTGGTACCGTTGCTGAGCATGGCAACAAAATGCTCATTAGCCTTAAGCATTGAACTGATGTGCCTTGCAAATACGCCAAAATAATCTGCAGTTACTGTTCCGTTGGCACAGTCGCCAACATAATGCATGGAATAATTGGCCAACAGGCTGATCCATTTTCCATCTGTGGACTGAATGGCAACAGCACTCAGTTCAGGATCAACCGCTGACGCTCTTTTATCTATATAGGCTTCACCTCCGGCAGGATTTGTTTTTATGATATCCAATCCGCCGGTAACGGGATTTTTCGCCTCATAGCCGGGCTTCATATAATAGCGCCTGCATACCACATGCTCAGAGATATTGATGGAAGCGTGTCCGATTTTTGCCGGCTGCAGTTTTGCCCGGGCATCTTTTACGGACTGAACAATTTTAGCACCTAAACTTTTTCTATATGCCAGATCGCAAGGGCCACCCAACAGATCAACTACAGATCCTGCAAAATGGGTATGCGTAGCCGCTATTAAAATATGATCCGGCTGTATACCTGCCTGGCTATGAATTTCTTTTTTTACTTCATCAATGAACGCTTTTTCCATCGCACAGATATCCACTATTACTATAGCAATTGTAGTTGTCGCATCACGTAAAACCAGTGCTTTTGAATACAGAGGATCATGAATGGTATGGGCGTAAAAAGCCACGAACTCACCGTTGATGATGGTGCCCAACGGCGGAGTGATATCTGTTTGGGCGGCGCCGGCGGAAAAATTATTCATCTGAAATTTTAAATTTGAGATTTGAAATCTAAAACCACAAAAGTGGAAGACCGTAAGACTGTAAGACTAATAAGACTGTAAAACCGTAAGACTGTAAAACCGTAAGACTGTAAGACTGTAAGATGATAAGAAAGCTTTTACTACCTTACGATCTTACTATCTTACCATCTTACCATCTTACCATCTTACTATCTTACTATCTTACTATCTTACCATCTTGCCATCTTATCCCCACGCCTTCCGTAAGAATCTGAGCCAGTTTTTATAAAATATATTGTCAATGTCTTCATCTTTGTACCCGCGTGCAGAAAGAATAGCTTCATACTTCTGCAGATCGGCAATGGAGTTCATATTCCAGGGGGATTGTTCTGTTCCAAAGTTTCCATCGAGGTCGGTACCAAAAGCCACGTGCCTGCTGTTGCCTGCTATCTGACAGATATGATCCCAGTGATCCACCAGGTTTTCAAGACGGATATTCAGTTGCCAGGGATCGGATACCGTATCAATAAACCTACTGTCCATCGCCCAGCAGTCGAGCATACCACCGATCACCGCACCTTTTTCTATCAATAACTTTATTTGCTCATCGGTAAGCTGTCGCTGCACAGGTACTATTTTTCTTACATTGTGATGACTCGCCCAAACAGGTCCGTCATATAAATCCATTGCCTGTGTAAATCCCTCATCAGTAAGGTGAGTAACATCGAGTATCAAATTCAGTTTACTCATTTCCTTCAACAGCTCAACTCCCTGGGTGGTAAGCGGGCCTTCCATTTTAGTTCCGGGGGCATAACGCCCATGTGCAAAATGAGCAAGGCCTACGGCTCTCAAACCACAGGCATAGGCTTTATGCAGATAAGAAACATCCACCAGTGAATCGGCCCCTTCCAGGCTAAGCACATATCCTATGGGCTTTTTATCATCTGCAATTGTTTCATCATTCCACAACTCAAGGTGCGCATTCAACTGCTGCAGACTGACGATCTGTACCATTTCACCCAAAGCCTCCATCTCCCTGTACCATGCAAGCTGCGCCTGTGTCATCGCCCAAGCCTGCTGCGGCGAATGCCAGCTTGAGCCCGGCAAAGCACCGCCTGCAGCGTTTACCCGCGACAGTTGGGTGGCCACTACCAACCCCACTCTTCCTTTACGCAGCTCAGGCAGGCATACCGTTCCCCTGCCCCTGTCGTTCTTATCTTTTAAATGCATCTCTCTTAACCTGATCTCTTCCAGCGGACGTGTAAGATCGCGGTTCCACTCTATCGCGTTCATGGCAAGATCGAGATGCGCATCAATAATAAATCGTCTCTTCATATATTAAACGGATAACTATTGTTTACCCGGGCAATAACTCCTTTGTATAAGCAAAAGGATACTTATCAATGATCTGTTTTATCCGGTAGCTGAATTCCCGGAACGTTTCTTCCCATTGCTCCATTTCACCTTCGGGGTATTCATACAGTCCTTTATTATTTTCAGCAGATACGCCTGCCTGCCGGGCAGCGTTTAAAAAAAATGCCGGAACTTCCCGCGATTTTGACAGTTCCGGATTCAGGTCTTGCATCACTCTTCCATAAGCGCCGGCGCCGCCCATCAGGTCAATATACCTGAAATTTCCCGCAAAAGGCAAATAGTATCCGGGATCATTCCGGCATGCCCTGTCAATATCTTCAACAGATGCATAGCCATTCTCCACAAGGTAAAAAGCTTCCCTTGCCATGGCAGCTATCATCTTGGCACGAATACCAAGCTCGCCCGTAATAATATAAGGATCTTTGCCCCAGTATGTTCTTGCCTCTTTGTCCAGTTGCCTGACCAATGCCCCGTCATTTTTTGCATTGGCAATGATCTCCATAAAATAAGT
>NZ_DAOMOZ010000117.1:0-14908 GCF_035444585.1 Agriterribacter sp. | reverse complement strand
AATGATGTTCCCATTACATCGGGTAACGAACTGGTAGAAAAAATTGCAAGATTGAAACCGGGCGACAAGGTTAAGGTTACTTATTTAAGAAACGGGAAAGAGTTTACTGCTACGCTGACCCTGAAAAATAAATCAGGCACATATGATATTGTAAGGACTTCTGCATTGGATGATTTTGGAGTGGATTTTGTTCCCCTTGACAAGAAAAAAGCAAATGAATACGGACAGACCGGTGGCGTGATAGTTAAAAAGATAAACCCTAACGGCTTAATAGAAGCACAAACAAGAATGCGTGACGGGTTTATTATTCTTCGCGTAAACGACAAACCCGTGACTTCTGTGGATGAATTGTCTGATGAAGTTGAAAAAGCCGGGAACAACATCAAGCTTGATGGATTTTACCCGGGTTTTGAAGGCTTGTATACCTATAATATCACCAAAGAACCTCAATAAAAAGTTATAGCGATATCTGCTTACATGCAAAAAATGTTCTGGTTTTTCCAGGACATTTTTTTTGTAAAAAGCACCGGACATCAGCAATAACCTGAGATTTGGGGTAATGATATTTTTAATCATTAACACGCTGCGCTCCTGTTCCGAATAACAACACTATGGTTCCTGCTTCTGCATAGATGCCTACAACGGCTAATGGTAACCCATTACCAGAATGCCGGGGTGTGATAATACTGCTGTGAAGTCAAACTAAAAGCCCTCAAAAAAATATATATTCGTGGAACATCAAATTAAACAATGATGAACGGAGCATTCCCGGGTATAAAAAAAATAAGCTTCTCTTTACAGGGATTGTCTCTCCGCCAACGCATTCCTTTACTGATCTGCCTTCTTTTATGCAGTGTTGTCGCGGTTTTCAGCCTGATGTCGTATTTAAGCGTCAGAAGCCTTGGAATAAACGCAGGCAAGCAACGGCTTATCAACCTTACTATCCAGGCAGGCAATATGATAGAGGAATCTTTGCGTGATATCGTTATTGATACAGATGAAGCCATTGCAGAAAATGTGGTACTTGATTATTTAAAACATGGCACAACAGCATCAAAAAAAGCAACACTCAACTTATTAGAACAAATAGGTGGCGACGGGTCTTCGGTTTATGCCGAATTAATGGACAACGATTTTAATACTTTGCTGTCGGCCGGCAGAGCTCCCGGTTACAGGCCCGGCAGCTTAAAACCATTACCGGATACTTCATTAAGAAACTTTACGAATAAAGCAGGTAATATTTACCACGTCAATGACTCTATTTATTTCCCCGTTATCATTCCGGTCCTGGATGACAAAAAAGCCATCGCATATATCATCAGATACCGGCAGGTAAAAATAACTTCCAAATTGATAGAACAATTTTCAAAGCTCGCGGGAAGAGGAGCAGCCCTGTACGTGGGTAACAGGGATGGCAGCCTTTGGACAAACCTGGTACACCCGGTATCCTACCAGCTTCCGGTAAGCCACCTGAATAAGGAAAAAACCTTTGAATACGTTAATAACAACAATCATTTGATCGGTGCAGTACGGTATATACCAGACACTCCCTGGATAGTAGTGCTTGAGTTCCCACACCAGGCATTTTTACAGGCCTCAACTCAATTTTTTAACTGGCTGATGATCGTGGGCTTTATTCTTATAGGCAGTGGCATAATAGCGGCATGGCTGATGAGCCGGAACCTCACACGTCCGCTCAATACATTAACCGCTGCTGCAGCAGCCATTGCGGGCGGCGACTACGCGTCAACAGTAGATGTGAGCGGTGGTGGCGAAGTAGCCAAACTGGGAGAGTCTTTCAATGCCATGTCGACAAAATTAAAATCCGCCCAGGATATAATGAAGCAACAAATACTTGAAGCAAAACAGATGAATGAGCAATTGCGCCACCTTTCTGCCCACATGGAAAAAGTGAGAGAGGAAGAAAGGCTGCATATTGCCAGGGAAATGCATGATGAGCTGGGTCAGTTGTTAACCGGGTTTAAAATGGATGTTTACCTTTTAAAAAGAAAGCTTTCGGGTAATGAAGACCCCGCCATAACAGAAAAAATCCGCTCTCTCGAAAATGCCGCGGGAGAAGCAATACAGTTTGTCAGAAAGCTTTCGTCCGAGCTGCGGCTTGGCCCCCTTGAAGACCTGGGACTGATCGCTGCACTGGAATGGTATTGCGGTGAATTCACAAAACGCTTTAATATTCCTGTTGCTTTCAACAGTTCCGTTACGAACATCCAGACATCTTCTCTTATCAAAACCGGCTTGTTTCGCATTTACCAGGAGTCGCTTACCAATATTGCCCGCCATGCCGGTGCCACCCGGGTTGAAGTTAATTTTGAGGTTATCAATGATAAAATATCACTTACTATACGCGATAATGGCAAAGGCTTTAATGCCGACCCGCCTGAAAAACGAAAAACCCTTGGTTTACTGGGAATGAATGAAAGAGCCATAGTGATCGGTGGATCATTGAAAATCAGGTCTGCCAAAGGAAAAGGAACGATTGTAGAGATCACCGTTCCCATTGTAAAAGATGCGGTAAGTGCATGAGCCG
This sequence comes from Agriterribacter sp., assembly GCF_035444585.1. Classification (GTDB taxonomy): domain Bacteria; phylum Bacteroidota; class Bacteroidia; order Chitinophagales; family Chitinophagaceae; genus Agriterribacter. The sequence goes on along the minus strand of NZ_DAOMOZ010000117.1, from coordinate 12,360 downwards.
GTAACAGCAAACGTGCCGCATGTTTTGCCCTGTAACAACGTTTATGAAGAACTGAAATACAAATTGCATCACCGCGCCTTACATCGTAACTATACAATACGACGCATTCCCTTTAAGCTCTTATTTATACCAAATACATAATCAGGCATTGGGTTTGCATTAAACACACATAAATTTAATGGCTATGAAAATAATTATCACATTCCTCCTGTTTGCTATTGCTCTACCATCGCTCGGGCAGCAGGAGAATGAAGGCAATGAAAACAACAGGAAGAAGATGGAACAATTCCTGCCTTCAGTTACCCGCAGCATAGGCGGAAGCTTTCAGCAATTTGATGGGTTGAATGCCCGTGTGGCAAATTTACCCCAGTTTGAACCGTTAAAAGGCTACACAGCTACACTTGGACTGGGATGGATGAAAGAAAAAAACAGGTTCATTTCCGATATGGGTGTTACTGCCGGCAGCAGCCTCAGCCGCCACAGGAATGAAAAAAGCAGCACCGTCCGCTATATTGGCTTTAACGCCAACGCCGGTTACGATGTACTGAAAGATGAAAGAATAACGCTTTACCCCCTGGCGGGCATCGGGTTCCAGGCTTACCAGTCCGTTTTTTATAAGGACAACTCAGCAGTGGATTTCAATGATGTGCTGCAATCGCCTGTTGTGGAAAACAGTATTCATCCGGTAAAATTTCATAATGGATTCTGGGTGTATCGTGCCGGGCTGGGTTTGTCATTCACATCTCCCAAACATCCATCGGGCTCAATAGGCCTGCAGGCAGGATATACGGGCAGCTTCCAAAAAAGAGCATGGCGGAGTAAAAACAATCAGTCGTTGCGCAATGCCCCCAGGGACAGGATCTCGCAGTTTTACATTGGTCTTGTGTTAACCAGTAGGCCGTGGATGATGAAAAGATAACTTACGCCGGGCGATTGTTTAAAGTGCTTAAAGGCTCTGAGTCCGCTCCGGCCGGCGTTAAACGGCATTCATTATCTTCCTGAAAATTTCGTACACAATAAAAATAAACCATTTGGTTTATTTTTTTATCTTTACTGCCGGTTTAATCCTCAAAATGTCAAAGGCAGAAAACACAAAGCAATTCATTATTGAAAAAACGGCTCCCGTTTTTAACACAAAGGGGTATGCAGGAACTTCCATAAATGATATTATGAGCGCAACAGGTCTTTCAAAGGGTTGCATTTACGGTCACTTTGAAAACAAAGATGATGTTGCATTGGCGGCTTTTGATCATAACCACAACAGGGTCAGGGAATATATCCGGGGAAAGGTTTTAGCGACAGAGAATTCCATTGAGCGTTTGCTTGTCTATCCGCACATTTACAGAAATTATTTAAAAATTCCTTTTCTGCAGGCAGGATGTCCTATTTTGAATACGTCCACCGAAGCAGACGACACGCATCCGCAACTGCGGCAAAAAGCATCTGAAGCACTGTCTTATTGGAAAAAAGCACTGGAAAACCAAATCAAACGCGGTATTGCCCGCAATGAAATTAAAGCAGGCACGAATCCAACAGGAACTGCTGTAATAATGATTTCTATAATTGAAGGTGCTTTTATGCAGGCAAAAGTAAGCGGCAAAACAACTGAACTGAAAATTGCTATGAACCATTTGGAAGAAATTATCCTAAGTATAAAAGTATAATTTTTTTAACTTAGAAAAGACCGATCGGTTTATTTTATAAAACAAAGGAGAGATGAAGATTGTAAGATACAACCCTGGATATAAAAAATATTTTGAACGGCTGAACAAAGCCTGGCTGAACAAATATTTTTCGGTTGAACCGCTTGATGAGAAGTTGCTTTCGCAGCCGGAAGAAAATATTTTGAAAACCGGCGGGCAGATCCTGTTTGCCGAGCACCAGGGTCAGATCATTGGAACTGTAGCATTGCTTTTTGTAAAAGAAGGCGTTTACGAATTGGCTAAAATGACGGTTGATGAGGCGTTCCGGGGAATAGGCGCCGGGAAATTCCTGTGTGCTTCAGCCGTCGAAGAAGCGAAAAAACTGAATGCTGAAAAGCTGATCCTGTTTACCAATTCGAGGCTGCAAACGGCAGTAAGCATTTATCGCAGGCTTGGATTTCAGTGTGTTTCGCTTAATGGACAATTGTTCAAACGGGCCGACACCAAAATGGAATTGTTGCTCAGTCCGGTCAATTGGTTCGACCGGAAATTTGATCTCAGTTTCGGAATGGAGCTATATGGAGTATTGCTTGAACGTTTGCAATCTGCACCAAAGATGTTTATACAAATAAATGAAACGCTACCGGAGGAAGTCGGGGTTTTCAGGTATAAAAACAAATGGACGATCAAAGAAAATATTGGGCACCTGACGTTGCTGGAACCGTTGTGGCAAAAGCGATTTGAAGAAATAAAAAAATCAATTTATGAGATGTCGCCTGCCGATGTAAGCAACAGGGCAACCGATAAAATGAACTTCAACACATTTTCCCTGCGGGAACTGCTAAGCGCTTTCACCGGTCAAAGAGCAAAAACCATAAACTTACTGAACAGTCTGCAGGAAAGTGACCTTACAAAGCGCAGCATTCATCCACGGTTGCAGCAACCCATGCGGATCGTTGATCTGATGTATTTTGTGGCAGAACACGATCAGCATCATTTGAATGCAGTGTTGAACATAATCAATAAAAACAGCTAAATGAAAACAATGCTTATTACAGGCGGAAGCCGGGGAATAGGAGCCGCAACCGCTTTACTGGCTGCAAAAGAAGGATATGCTGTAATTGTAAACTATTACAGGAATAAAAATGCCGCTGACGCCATTGTTTCGCAAATAAAAAATGAAAGGGGTACAGCTGTTGCGATACAGGCGGATATAGCAAAGGAACAAGATGTTGCAAGACTTTTTAACGAATCAAAGTGCGTATTTGGTAACTTAAACGTGCTGGTAAACAATGCCGGCATCCTCGAACCGCAAATGAAATTTGAGTCCATGAGCATGGACCGCATCATTAACATTTTCACAACCAATGTGTTTGCCCAGTTTCTTTGCACGCAGGAAGCCATTAAGCAAATGGCTTTAAGTAAAGGCGGTAACGGGGGTGCCATTGTGAATATATCGTCCCTGGCTGCTCAATCGGGCGCGCCCGGCGAATACATTGATTACGCTTCATCCAAGGGCGCCATAGATACTTTCACTATCGGGCTTTCCAAAGAGGTCGCCAACGAAGGCATCAGGGTAAATGCAGTACGCCCCGCATTTATTTATACGGATATTCATGCCAACGGGGGAGAACCTGGCAGAGTAGACAGGATCAAAAATACAATACCTTTAAAAAGAGGAGGCCAGGCAAAAGAAGTTGCTGAAGCCATACTGTGGCTCGCATCGGAGAAATCCTCCTATTGTACCGGAACTTTTATAGATGTGAGCGGAGGGAAATAACCATGCAAACCAACATACTATGAAACTATTTTTTAAAGAGCTTTTTGAGTACAATCATCATTTCAATCAGAAGCTGTCAGCACTTTTTGCAGAAAAACACGATACCATGAGCGACAGATCGGTAAAGCTGTTCGGTCATATTTTGAATGCTCATCACATTTGGAATTCCCGGATTGCCGGAAAGCACAGTGGTCTAAGCGTTTGGGATATTCAAGCTGTTGAACAGTTCCGGAGAATTGACGATAACAATTTCAATGAAACTGTACGTATTCTGGACCATGTTGATTTAAGCAGTATCATTTCATATAAAACCACTAAAGAGCAGGCGTTTGAAAATAAAGCCCGCGATATATTGTTTCATATCATCAATCATTCTACCTACCACAGAGGGCAAATAGCGGCTGATTTCAGGCAAACCGGAACGGAACCACTTACTACAGATTACATCTTTTACAAAAGATGAGACCGCAACAAGAAGATCATACGCTGCGCTGCCGGATGCTGGTAGAAGATGGTGTCTGTGTAAAGTACCCGAATCCCCAATCTATTGCATGCTTCACTCGTCCTTTGAGGCCTGCGTGCAACAGCAGGCCAAAGCGTTTAGCGACTGGGCGCGGTCCATGCCATCCGTTATTAAATACCAATTCAATGCTCCCCGCAATGGCTTTGAATGCGCGACAGTTCCTTTCTTCCTCCCGCTCAAAGATAATCATCTGATCTTCCAGGGTCACCAGGATCCTGTGTGGTAAGCTCGGCGGGCAGTAAGACCGTGTTATCTCTGAGCTGTACCGGTAGCTCAAATGATTCCTGCATAGTGCAGAATTTATTTGCTACAGATGCGCCGTGGTACAGCAGGCATATAAAAAAACAGCGCCACATCCGGCGGCTGGTTTTCTTTCCGTTGCAGATTTCCTGCAATGCCCTGGCAAACACATCTGTTCAGCAAGCACTTTAAAAACAAATGTCTTTCCATGTCGTTGACCAACTCTAATAGCAGCTTCCTTGTCACTACTCAGATGTACGTATTGCCTTTCTCATTTTTCAAGTCCTCTGTCTAAAATTGATTGAACTGACTATTACCTCAGTACCTCTGGCTTCAATGTCGGCCGGTAATAACTTAAAATATGAACGTCAGGATACTATAATGTCAGCTATATGTCTTGTTACAATGGGTAGTTTGTGTTTCTGTATATACCCGTCAAGATGCATCAGGCAGGAAAGGTCTGTTGATATAATGTAATCTGCGCCTGCTGCGATAGCGTTATGCACTTTTTGCTCGCCCATCGCAACTGATATGGCTTCATATTTTGCAGAGAACGTTCCGCCAAAACCACAACAACGCTCGCAATCTTCTGTTTCAATCAACTGCAACCCCTCAATATTATGAAGTAATTTCCTGGGAGCCGATTTTATGCCGCACTCCCTCAATGCTCCACATGCATCATGATAAACCGCTTTCCCTTTAAAGGTTGATCCTGTATTCAATATTTTCAGCTTCTCTACCAGGAATTCAGTGAACTCATAAAAATGCGGCGCTTTTATACTAACGTCTTCTGACAATGCAGTGCCTGTAAAAAGTTGCCTGTAGTAATTTCTGACAAATCCTGTACAGGACCCTCCCACGGTAACAACTAAATGCTCACCTGAAAAAGCTTCAAGGAATTTTTCTGCGACTGCTCTGCTCTCTTTATGAAACCCCGCGTTAAAAGCAGGTTGTCCGCAGCATACCTGGTTTACATTATACAATACTTCACAGCCTGCCCGTTCCAGGATGCGCACCACGTTGAAGGCGGTTTGAGGGAAAAGCTGGTCTACAAAACAGGGTATAAAAATCTCAACCTTCATTTTACTTGTCTTTGTTTTCTCCACAACTGATTGAAAGACTGAGGCGCGAATACAGGTAGTTTTCTATGCTCTCCCCAAGCACCTGAAAATAAAGTGCCAACAACCTTCTGTTTGATTTTTCCGTTTGCCATATTCATAATTGATCTGCTGCTGCATGCTTTGGCCCATACTTTCCACGCCAGTTTTTCAGCCCTTGAAGCCATTTTTGCCGACAACTGCCTGTTGTATAACAATAAAGCATGTATAGGAATTTTTACCGGGCATACTTCCGTACAGGCACCACACAAAGAGGAAGCGTGGGACAAATGTGCGTGTGACTGCATACCTTTTAAGTGAGGCGTAATTACAGAACCAATAGGCCCGCCATAAGTGCTGTTGTAAGTATGTCCGCCTATGTTCCGGAACACAGGGCATACATTCAGGCAAGCGCCGCAGCGTATACAGTATAAACTTTCTCTTGCCCCGGGATCTGCAAGCAGTCCGCTGCGACCGTTGTCAAGCAGAACTACATACATTTTCTCCGGGCCATCTTTTTCTCCATTCTTCTTAGCGCCGGTAAAAATAGAATTGTACACTGTTATGTGCTGACCCGACCCGTGTGTGGCCAGCAATGGCCAAAAAAGTGCCAGGTCTTTTACCGAGGGTAAAATTTTCTCAATGCCCGTAACGGCAATATGAATTTTAGGAAAGCTGGTGCTCAACCGGCCGTTCCCTTCATTCTCTGTCAATGCAACGCCTCCGATATCAGCCAGCAAAAAATTAACACCGGTGATACCAATGTCTGCCTGCACAAATTTTTTTCTTAAAACTTCCCGTGCAAATTGTGTGAGTTGTTCAGGGCTCAACCCCGCAGGAGCGCCTGTTTTTTTATGGAACAGAGCTGCTACTTCTTCTTTGCTTTTATGCATAGAGGGTGCTACCAGGTGATATGGCGGCTCACCGGCTAACTGCTGTATATATTCTCCCAAATCAGTTTCCACCACTTCTACGCCACGAGATGACAAAAACGAGTTCAGGTGGATCTCTTCCGTGACCATTGATTTGCTCTTTACAACAGATTTCGCTTCCGCCTTCCGGCAAATGCTGTATATGGCGTTTTGGGCTTGTTCCGGGGTTGTTGCCCAGATGACCTCTCCGCCGTTTTCCCGGAATTTTTTTTCAAAAGACAAAAGGTGCCGGTCAAGATGGTTAATAGTATGCTTTTTTATGGCATTTGCCATTTTACGCGCCCCTTGCAGATCAGAAAACCGGTCAATGCCCTTATTAAAGGCAATATCTGACTGAAGCAGGCTATGGTTGATCTTTCTCCTGTGATCTGCATCAACAGCCTTCTGCCTGCTTTGTGCAATAAATACCTGCTTATATGTTTTTGTCACAGCCGGGGTTTTATTTCAATGATTGAATGTATAGGAACAACAGCTACAGCAATCTCCGTATAACCGTTCTGATATGTAAAAGGCAATTTTTTGCCTTCCGGTTGCATCTTTACTGAAGCTGGCTTATCCCGTGTGCGTAGCTTTACTTTTAATGATGTAAGCGGCGACAGTTCATCATAACGCATCACGGCTTTATTGGCATGATCCCCGCCAACATTAATTAAATGCACTAACGTAGATGAACCTTTTTTACTTAACACCACATGTACCTTATCAGACCCTGATACTTCTATATCTTTTTCGGGAAGTATCCTGTCTGCAATGTTTGCGATAAGGTGGTTTAAGATAGGACTTTTATATTGCTGGTAAGCTGCAGAAAGATCCATATATACAGCGCCGATATATCCGGAACCCAGGGGATGTACAGAAGCAAACGGATACTGAGTAGCATACCTGTAATCGCTCTGGCTGTATATCCATCCTTCGCAACTGGCCGTATCAGCAGGCACTACTTTTTGCCATCGTGTTTTCAGCCCTGTAATTCCTCCCGCTTTCCTGCCACCTGTGTTTAGTAATTGAAGCGTGTCTTTTCCTTCAAATTGTACTGGAAGCCATGCGGAAAACCGGCGCGAAGCCGCAGCCCCCACTACTAATAAATGTCCCCCGTTCTTTACATATGCAATCAGCCTTTCAAACAGCTTTTCGTTGAATTGTTCCCACTCCGGTATCACGATCAAAGCATATGCTTCCATCTTTTTCTCCAGTTGGTGATCCATCAGTATTTCAACACTGTAGCGATTATCAAGCAGTAAGGATGTAATTCCCTCCATGTTGGAAGACCAGCCATATACGCCTTCATTTTTTTGTTTCCAGCCCTGTAAGGAGTACCATATTCCTACCTGTGGAATAACGCTGGCGCCCTTGCAAAAGGGTTGCCGTTTTCGGCAGTAAGTGGCCAGTTGTTCCATTGCATCCACATCTATTGTCCGGAAGCCCGCATCCCGGTTTTGCTGGAAATACACCTGGAAGCCGCCTCCCATAGCCATTACCTCGGATGCCTCCTGTTGCAATTGCACAAGGGATTTGGGAGCATGTATCCCGCCCATAAAATCAATCGGGAAAAAGCTCCATGCCATCAGGTCCCAGGGACGTTCCTGCAGTGAAAGACACCTCGCCTGGAAAGCGCTGTTGTATACACAGTTGCCGGCTGATACATCACCGGATAAAAAATCCACATCCACGTCTACCGGCTCCGGCATCATGGATGAATATGCCCAGTTGCTGGCAATCTGGAACCCCGGCTTATACCTGTGTAATGCATCAACGTAGTCCCCCAGATATTTACGGTATGCTTCCCGGTTGTAGTCTAACCATAGCTTGTAGCCGGGATCGCCCTTTTTTCGTGGAACAGCAGAAAGCTGAGATCGTTGAAGAAATGACGCTACATTTCCCGAAGTATAATCAGGCGCTGTTACCCAGCAATCTCCATCCACCCATACGCCATCTACTGCATAACTAGCTATCAGTTCTTTTAACTGGGGGATCATCAGTTGCGTAACATACCCGCTCTCATAGGATGCCTTTGCTGAATCCCTGCTGCCGTCAGCATTTACTCTGCCCCATTCAGGGTGTTCGTGCATTGCTTTATCATCCCAAAGCCCGGAGTAGTGTACGTATAGCGGAACACCGTTGTTCTTTGTCACCGTTCTCCAGGTGCGTAAAGGATCGGAAAAAAAACTTCCTGCGCTGTATCCCACTTTGCTAGGATAACTTGAATAACCGGGATGTCCCTTGCTGTCTACCTGTATATAATCAGGCCGGGTACGTTTCAAAAAATCCGAAAGTAAAACAATATCAAAGTTTTTACCTAAATCTTTATCCGCACCTGTTGCATGAAAATCAAAATGGAATCCCAGAAAAGCATCTGCCCGTTTAGGAGATTGTGCAAACGTTCCAGTTGAAAAGGCGATCGTAAGTAAATATACAGTTATGTTACACCTCATTATTATTGCTTTTATTCCGTATGGAATACTTCTTCCATTGCTGTCCATATCTCTCCTTTGGCAGCAGCCTCGGGTAAAGGGATCTGGCAGGGAGCTGTTTCCCGCCACCATCGTTGCGTAACGGAGTCCGCTGCTATCTTTTTCATATCCGACTGGTAATCTGTTCCAATATATTCATAGTGGCTGAACAAGTAATAAGCTGTATCAATCTGCTTCAGATAAATGGTGTAATTACGGATGTTCGCTTCGTGTATTTTTTTCAACACTCCCTGCCAGGCTGCCGCATGCAGCTCCTTATAATATGCTATTTTTTCGGGACGGATGCCTGTTACCATACCAACCCTCTTTATCTTGTTGCCGGATGCAACATGGGTATCTCCGGATGTGCAGCCTGCTAGTATCGCAGCAGAAATCAATAAAAAACAAGACAGCTTCATAATATACTTATTAACATTTAATGATCAGGTCATCCGAAAATAATATACAACACTACCATGATACACAACAGCAATGCCGCCTGAAATTTATAACTGGCAATGCCCTTCCAGCCGACGGCCCGCAATGGATCAAGGGGATTTTTCCAATACAGCTTTTCACTTTCTGCCGTATGTACCACGGGAAAAATGCAAGAAAGAGTGACCTGTATCAAGATACAGGTGCAGAGAAGATAAAAAGCCATCATCATAAACGGCGTCTGCCCGAACCAGCTTCCGGGAAGCACTTTATTAAGTGCAAATACCAGCACACCTAATGCCGAACCTACCCATAAAGTATATTGCGCTGCACGGGCAGACGCCTTACGCCAAAAAACACCCAGTAAAAAAACACAGGTAATGGGTGGCGCAATATGGGCAATAACGTCATTAAAGCCGTTAAAAAGGCTTTCGTAACTATTTAACAGGGGTAGCAGGACGATGGAAAAAACCAATGCTGCCAATACCGAAACCCTTCCTAAAAAAACAAGACGGCGATCCGCCGCATCGGGCCGGAATCTTTTATACAGATCATAACTGACCAGCGTGGAAATTGAATTGAGCGCGCCGGCAACCTGGCTCATAAGCCCGGAAAGCAATGCGGCCACAACGATACCTACCAGCCCTGTTGGCAATAACTGAGATATCATCAAAGTATAAATACCTTTACTGTTAACAACTGTTTCTCCGTTAGCATCAATAGAAGTAACGCTGCTTACATCCAGCACTCCCTTTTGTACCAGCGCATAAGCCAATAGCCCGGGAACCACAAAAATGAAGACAGGCAGGATTTTGATAAAGCCACAAAACAAAGCGCCTGCTCTTGCATGATTTTCGTTGCGGGCGCCCAACACCCTTTGAACGATGGTTTGATCAGCACACCAGTACCATATGCCCAGCACCGGATAGCCGAGTAGCACAGCATACCAGGGCATTCCGCTGCTGTCTCCATGAGGGCGCAACATGGATAGTTTATCCATCGCATTATTTTGCCTTAGGGTATCAACCAGAACATTCCAGTCTCCAAGCTTTGAAAATGATATCCAGGTTATCACAACAGCGCCTCCTACCAGTACTATAGTTTGTATGGATTCAGTTACCACAACTGCTTTCAACCCTCCTATCATCGTATAAATGGCAACCAGCACAGCAATAACCGTAACGCTTACATACATATTAATACCCAAAAGCGTTTCAAGCACTATTCCACCGGCCAGCAACGAAAATGCAATATGAATAATGACAGCAGAAACAATAGAAATGATCGTAAGCCAGTCGCGGCATGCCTGATTATAGCGTTTTTGAAGAAAAACAGGCAGCGTAGGCACACCGGAACGGATATAGAATGGCACAAAAAACAAAGCCAGCAAAATAAGTGTCAATGATGCCATCCATTCAAAATTGCCATTCAGCAACCCGGTATCAAACCCTGATTGCGCAAGGCTTACCAGGTGTATGCAGGATATGTTGGTAGCAAACAAAGCCAGCCCTATCATAGGCCATCGCAGGGTTTTTCCCGCTAAAAAATACTGCTCAGATACACTTGTGCCGTCGGCTGCTTTTTTTCTTAATCCCGTCCACAACCCTACGGCAACAATTACCACAATATACCCTATACATATTATCAGGTCAGGCTTTTCAATCATATGCTTGTCAGTCGTATTTACAATTAAAGACTGTATACCGTTAGAGTCTGCAATGCTATTCCTGGTTTGTCAGAAATAACAGTCAGCTTCAACTGATCTGTCTCCACGGGGTCAATTGGCTCTATGCGTTTGCGTCCTATACTGCTGCCACCAGCAACGGGCTTCCATTTGCCATTTACGAAAGCTTCCAGTTGATAGGAATGAATATGTTGTCCTTTTGCAATGTCCTCTTCTAATTCCAGCCAGCCTAATTTTGACCTTCCGCCTAACCTGATAACTTTCTCCGTGCCGGTTTCTACGGAAGTAAGGCTCACAACTTTCCTTGCAAAAACTGATTTTATGTTCTTCCCAAAATCTGCCAGCCTTTGCTGTTCGGCCGGTACAATCAGCCCGCTGGTATCGGGGGTCATATTGATGAGCAGGTTAGCGCCCCGACCAACAGATTCAAGGTATACTTTTGTCAAAAAATCAACGCTTCTTAATGTTTTGTCAGAATCCGGATACCAGAACCATTTATCACGCGTGTGAATATTGGCTTCTGCAGGTAGCCAGCCTGTGCTTTCCGGACCAACCCAGTTTTCGGACCAGTTGTCATCTGTAACAATATTCCACAAAGGATAAGCCGCCCATCCCTGCTCGCTGCCCGACCACCGCACGTCAGGTCTTGTTCCTCCCATCACAACCGCCTGCGGCTGCAGGTTCTTCACCATAGTGCGTATGGCGTCTCCATAACCCGTACCGAGCCGTTCCATTGTAGTGCCGTTCATTACATCCCAGCCAAAAGGATCGTAGGCGCCATCGAACCACAGGTAATCTATCTGTCCGTAATTGGTCAGCAGTTCTCTCAACTGTTCTATAAACTTTGTAAAATATGCATTCACATCCCCTACAATTTTTCGTTTTCCCATCGGGTCGGGGGTGCTGGTACAATTTTCATTTTTATCGCCCCCCGAAATATATAAACCCGGTTTAACCCCGTACTTCCTGCAAGCGGCAACAAATTCTGCCACTACGTCTCCTTTACCGTTCTTCCAGGGAGCTTTTTTTACAGAATAATCTGTCGTATTTGTTTGCCACAAGCAAAACCCGTTGTGATGCTTAGCGGTCAATACTATATGTTTCGCGCCAAATGACACCGCTGTTTTTACCCATTGCTCCGCATCCAATTTTACAGGATTGAAAACACCAGCATCAGGAACCGTCATAAATTCGGAAGCGGTATAAGTAGCAGGTCCAAAATGAACAAATGCGCCGAGCTGTCGCTGCTGAAATACCAGTTGCTGCGGAGTAGGTTGACTGGTATGCCTGAAAATACCACTACCATTTTTCTTAAGGTTTCCATCCGGCGCGATCAACACCGGCGTCCAGTCGCCCTGGTGCACAGGTGTGTTCCCGTCTGCTTCCATATCCGAAAAAAAATGTTCAAACAATGCGGCGGGAGTACCCTCATACGTTGCCCATTGCAAGTCTCCTGCCGTTGTCTGATCACTGCCTGTGAAATACAATATCGTCTGGCCTTTAAAGTAGCACAGCTCTACATCTGACGCATTAGTTTCAGGGATGCCGGGATCAATAAGGGGAATATTGCGGATAG
>NZ_DAOMOZ010000116.1:10286-14981 GCF_035444585.1 Agriterribacter sp. | reverse complement strand
TACTGGAACTTATCGGGAGCCATGTATGCTTATATTTATCTTGAGCTGGCGAAAATTGGCATTGATGCTGCGGGTGAATCCCAACTCGTGGGATATCCTACCCAGTTTCCATCGGTGAGCATGATGAACTGGGAGAACGGGAAACCCAATGCACGCTTTTGGGTACTGAAACTACTCAAAAATAATTTTGGACCCGGTGATAAGCTCGTGCAAACACATTCAAATATACCAGGGTTGGCTACACAGGCATTTATTACCAAAGCAGGCAGGAAGCTTTTGCTGATCAATAAACAGCAGGAGGAGATAGCGCTTCAGTTGCCTGCAGGAGCAAAAGGTTCGGAAATGAGCTATGTAGATATAACGACCGGAGAAAATGAACCTGCGAAAAAACAATTGTCCGGGGAAACCATCAGGCTCAATGCATTTTCCGTTGCCGTAATTAAATTTAAATAAACAAAATGTACCTGGTTGGCATAGTGCACGACCAATGGACCATTTAACGGCGATGGCTTTGGCGCACTTCGTTATTCCACCCAATCTGCTATAAAAATATTGGTATCTCTTGTGCCGCCATTGCTGCGGTTACTGCAAAAAACAATTTTTTTACCGTCGGGAGAGAACATGGGAAAAGCATCAAATCCTTTGTCGCGGCTGATCTTTTGCAGGTCGGTCCCGTCTTCATTGATGGTATACAAATTAAAAGGGAATCCTCTTTTATATTCATGGTTGGATGCAAAAATGATCCGTTTGCTGTCGGGCATAAAAGCAGGGGCCCAGTTGGCCTGGCCGAATGAGGTGACCTGCCGGGCATTGCTGCCATCAGCGTTGGCCACCCATACTTCCATGCTTGTTGGCGCTACAAGACTTTCGGCAAGCAGCTCTTTGTATTCTTTTATTTCGGCTTCTGTTTTAGGCCTTGATGCACGCCATATTATTTTCTTTCCGTCCGGGCTGAACCATGCACCGCCATCGTAGCCCAGTGTATGTGTAATTCTTTTTTCCTTTCCCGACCGCAGATCCATAATATAAAGCTCAAGGTCTCCGTCCTTATCACTTGTATAGATCATTTGGTTGCCATCCGGCGAAAGAGTGGCTTCCGCATCGTATCCTTTGGCATGGGTAAGCTGTTTTACAATTTTCCCGTCCAGGTCGGCCATAAAAATATCGTAGCTGTCGTACAGCGGCCAAATGTATTTGTTGCCATATTTTTTCCTGTCGGGCACAGGCGGGCAACTGTCTGCGCTGCGGTGCGTTGAAGCATAAATAATGTGTTTGCCGTCTTTGGTAAAGAAGGGGCATGTGGTTCTGCCTTTACCTGTGCTCACCAGCTTATATTCAAATTTTTCGCCGCTTTGCTGCGGTACTTTGCCTATAAATATCTGGTCGCAGTTCAGCCCGTCCTTTGTACTGGTCCGCTGAAAAACAAGGTATTTGCCATCGTAGCTCCAGTATGCTTCGGCGTTGTCGCCGCCAAAGGTAAGCTGCTGTATATTTTTAAAATGCTTTTCTTCGGGATAATGCACCGTATCGGTTACTCGCTGAAACGGGGCCGTTGCCGAAATAAGGCCTGTTAAAATCTTTAAAGGAACAGGCGCAGCATATGCGGTTCCGGCGAATGCTGTTGTAAGCCATAGGGTGGCGGTAAAAATGTCTTTGTATTTCTTGTTCATTTTTTCATGTTTTAATTGCAGGTGCAAAGATAGGCCCGGATACGGCAAAAAATAAGCCCCGCAAACAAGCGGAGCTTTTGGTGTGTTAATGATCAATATTTATTGCGTTTGTATAATCAGCCTGCGTGGTATGGGTGCGGCAATGCCATTTGCATCAAAGGCGGCCTTTACTGATTCCTGTACGCCAAAATATACATCCCAGTAATCGGACTGTGTGGTATAAGGACGAATGGCCAATGTTGTCATGCCATCTCCTATTTTCAGCACACTTACTTCGGGCCTGGGCTCTTTTAACACTTTAGGATGCTGTAACATGGCTTCGATGGCCACGGTACGTGCTTTTTCTACCGGTATGTCGAGTGCTATGGCCAAACTCAGATCAACACGCAGGTTTCCATGTGTATTGAAATTGGTGATCACCCCGGTAGAAAGTGGTCCATTGGGCAGGATAACAGTTTTATTATCCGGGGTAAGCAAGGTGGTATTAAATACACCCTGGTCTGTAACTGTTCCCGTAGAACCCTGTGCTTCAATAATATCGCCTATTTTAAAGGGTTTGAATATCAGCATCATAACTCCGCCTGCGAAATTACCCAGCGTGCCGTTCAGCGCGGAGCCGATAGCAATGCCCGCTCCAACAATCAATGCCGCAAATGAAGAGGTGTTTACACCCAGTATACCAAAAATGGTTATGACCAATAAAACCTGGCAGGTAATCTTAAAAAATGAAACGAGAAAGGATTGAAGGGAATGATCAAACTTTCGCGCAGTAAGGGTTTTGCGAAGCAGTATCCCCAGCCTGCCAATGATCCAGTTGCCGATAAGGAAAAAAATGATCGCCCCCAGGATCTTTGGCGTATATGCAATAGCCAGGTCAATGAATTTGGTGGCGATGCCGCTTCCTTTGCTCAGCAGGTCATCGGTTTGTAAGAGGAAGTATCTCATATGCAATCAATTTTATATTCTTTCAGACGTTGTCTGTATAAGATGAGTTGCATATAGGAAGAAGCAAAGTAAAAAAAGTCGCTAAGTGTTCAATCCGCCGCAAACGCTTATTGCCTGACCGGTTATATAGCTGCTCCGGTCGCTGGCCAAAAAGAGCACTACATCTGCAATGTCTTCGCCTGTTCCAAAACGGCCAAGGGGTATGCTGCTTTTGTATTTTTCCGCAGCATCGCCTTCTTTAAGGTAGCCTGTCATATCGGTTTCAATAAAGCCGGGCGCTATAGCATTACAGCGGATATTGCGGCTGCCCATTTCTTTTGCGATGCTTTTGGTAAACCCGATAATGCCTGCTTTGCTGGCCGCATAGCTGCTTTGTCCGGCATTGCCCGTAATGCCAATGATAGAGCTCATGTTGATGATGCTGCCGGTTTTGGCTTTCATCATGGGCCGTATAACCTGTTTGGTCATGTTAAACACACTCTTCAGGTTGGTATTTATTACTTCGTCCCATTGTTCTGCCGACATGCGGAGCAAGAGGTTATCTTTTGAAATGCCTGCATTGTTAACACAAATATCAATGGCGCCAAATTCTTTGAGCACATCGTTTACGAAGGACTCACTCTGTGCAAAATCGCCGGCATTGCTTTGGTATGCTTTTGCCTTTACACCCAACGCCTGTAATTTTTCCTGCAGCGCTGCGGCTTTTTCTTTGCTGCTGTTGCTCACGTAAGTAAAGGCAACGTGGGCTCCGTGTTCTGCAAGCTTAAGCGCAATGGCTTCCCCGATACCCCGGGCGCCTCCGGTTACAATCGCTACTTTGTTACTGAGTAATTTCATGAAGGTTTCTTAATTAATATTGCAAGATAACAGAAAGAATGTAAAGTAAGCATGGATCAGGAACAACGGGTTATGATTTGAACCCGAGAATTTCCTCAATGATCGAACGCTCATTGCTTAGCCGGGGTACTTTATGCTGTCCGCCCAGTTTGCCTTTGCTTTTCAACCACTCGTTAAATAATCCTTTAGGCATTATATGAAGCAGGGGTTGATGCAGGGCAATGTCTTTATAGCGCTTTGCCTCATAATCGCTGTTTATGCTTTGCAGCGCCTTATCTAATTCAATGGTAAAATGATCCAGGCTGGCAGGTTCCTTATCAAACTCCACCAGCCATTCGTGTGCGCCGTTTCCATTATCGCTGAAGTAAACGGGGGCGGCTGTATAATCATTTACAATGGCGCCCGTTTTTTCGCATGCCATGGAAACCGCTTTATCGGTGTTGTCTACAATCACTTCTTCGCCAAAAGCATTGATAAAATGTTTTAGCCTTCCGCTTACTTTGATCCTGAAAGGGTACAGTGTTGTAAACTGGATGGTATCGCCCAGCAGGTAGCGCCACAGCCCGCCGTTGGTACTGATCACAGGCGCATAATTTTTACCGGTTTCCACATCTTTCAGTCCAACGGTCCGGGGGTCCTCTTTTCCATATTCCTCAAAAGGCATGAACTCCATAAATACCCCGTGGTCAAGGTACAGCAGCATGCCATCTTCACCCGGTTTATCCTGCGCTGCAAAAAAGCCTTCGCTGGCATTATAGCTGTCTATATAGTAAATATCCTTTCCTATAATTTTTTTGAATTGCTCTCGGTAAGGGGTAAACGAAACACCGCCGTGGATATACAGCTCTAGTGAGGGCCATACTTCGGCAATACAGCTTTTGCCTGTAATTTCGAGTATTCTTTTAAACAGCACCATTGTCCAGGTAGGCACGCCCGAAATAGAAGTAACGTTTTCCGCGATGGTGGTTTCAGCCAGCTTTTCAATTTTGGTTTCCCATTCATCCATCAGGGCAATAGAGAGTTCGGGTGTGCGGATCCATTGCCCCCAGGCGGGGGAGTTTTGCAGGAGCACAGCACTCAGGTCGCCATAATGGACCTCTTCATTTACCTGGTTAATGGTGTGGCTGCCACCAATTACCAGCCCCTTGCCCGTTAGCAGGTCCGAATCGGGATTGAAATTATAATACATGGTAAGCGTATCCTTGGCACCTTTGTAATGGCAGTCTTCCAGGCTTTCTTCGCT
>NZ_DAOMOZ010000116.1:0-10243 GCF_035444585.1 Agriterribacter sp. | reverse complement strand
GCAAACCACCGGATGGGCGTATTCCATAAAATGTTTTCTTCGCCATCCATCATACGTTGTATATAAGGCTTTAAGTCATCGTACTCATGGATGGGCACGGCTTTTTTAAAATCCCGTGTAGAAAACAAGGAAGAAAAATTGTATTTGCGGCCGAACTCCGTATACTGGGCAGAGGTAACCAGGTCCTGGAGTACTTCCCGCTGTGAAGCGATGGGATGCTGTACCCAGGCTTCAATACGCCACAGGCGCATGCGGGCCAGTTGCGATATGGTTGTGCTTAATATTCCCATTGGATTTCAGCAAAATAAAACATTTGCCAGAAATGAGGAAGTAATTCTTTCCGGTATAAACCAATGTAGAATGGAGCGTCTTTTACAGCAAAGCATGCAAATAATTCGCAGTGTCTTTAAGCCCGGCATTTCTTAACTGATTTAAAATCTCAAATTCATCCTGTTTGGGATTCTTTTTGTTCAATACCATTTCTTTGAAGGCCGCAATTGCCTGCTTCTGATTTAAATCTATAATATCAGTTAAAAAATCATCTGCTGATTTTACGTTTAAACTGAAGGACTGTAAATATGCTTCAGGGAAATCCTTAATATTATTGGTCACTATAACATTAGCATTTGTTTTTATTGCCGCAGCTAAAACGTGGCGGTCATATTCATCCGGCAACTCCAAATGGTTTATCAATCCCTCATAATTTTGTACTAAAGCGTCCGGGAAAGCTAAATTTGCCTTTTCTATTCTTTTGCTGGCCTCTTCTTCCGAAACGTTCCTTTCTTTCATCACCTTTTTCCATTCATCAAAGATGTGATTACTCCATTTTGGTGTATACAGGTCATAGTAGGCGAACCAAAACAATAAATCTCGGATGATTACCGGATAAATAACATTCGTATCCAGGACTGCAATAAATCGAACACTATGAATCATACAAACCTGTTTCTTCATCAAAATTCATAATGTCTATGATATTTTGTTTCTGTTGTTCTTTGGTTTGTTTTCTATATTTCATGATGTCGTCAAATTTTATTCTTCTATGCTTTCCCACTTTAGTGAATGCAATCTTTCCTTCTTCAAGCAATTTTACCAAATGAGGTCTTGAACAGCCAAGGATTTCGGCTGCTGCCTGAGTAGTTACTTCAGTGGCGACCGGAACAATGGAAATTAATTTTCCCTGACTCATAGCCTTTAATATGTCTCCCAAAAGCTTTAAAGCACTTAAAGGAATTTTAATTTTATCGCTTGTTTCGTCAATTTCAATTTCCGCCTGCTCGGAATTGATTTGCTTTAGAACAGATGCTAAAGCGCTGTAAGATTCGCCGGCAACTTTTTGGTCAAGCTTTGATGGTCTCTTTATATGCTCTAACACTTTCATTAGTAATGCATTTTATTATATACTGCAAATTTAGCGAAATAAACGAAAATAACGAAACAAACGAAACGATAGCTTGCTGCAGGTTATGAGTAGAATTTGCCCCGTACTTAGATCTGCTCACGAGTAAACCCATTCCCCAAAATTTTGTGTAAATAGTAGATCAGATGTTGATATTACGGATATTCCTGCTGTTAAGCATGGAAAACGACTGCTTATTAACAAGCTATAAGAGAATCGGAATAAGGCTAATTGCAAGACCAGGCATTGCCGGCGAAGTTAAATGCACAAAAATTCTTACAAAACCAACAAGGGTATTAACGCTTAGCTGATCACTCTCCCGGCTCCACTGCAGGATATCCCCCTATCGCTTTAACGGCCTCCTCGTGCAGATAATCTTTCCGTTTTAATTCAAAATTCCTTCCCAGGTAAAGCCGCCTCACCTGGTCGTCTTCGGCAAGCTCTTCGGCAGTGCCGTGCTTGAATATCTTTCCGTCAATCAGCAAATAAGCCCGGTCGCAAATAGAAAGGGTTTCGTTTACATTGTGGTCTGTGATCAAAATACCAATGTTCCTGTATTTCAGCCGGGCAACTACCGCCTGGATATCCTCCACTGCTATAGGGTCCACACCGGCAAAGGGCTCGTCCAGCAAAATAAATTTGGGATCAACCGCCAGGGCACGGGCAATTTCCGTTCTGCGCCTTTCTCCGCCGCTCAGCGAATCGCCGTTGTTCTTGCGTACATGATGCAGGTGAAATTCATCGAGCAGGTCTTCCAGCTTCTTCTTTTGTTCTGCTTTGCTGAGTTTGGTTATTTCCAGCACAGCGGCAATATTATCTTCCACGCTCAGCTTACGGAATACAGACGCTTCCTGCGGCAGGTAGCCGATGCCCATCTGCGCTCTTTTATACATGGGGAGTTTGGTAATATTCCCGTCCTCTAAAAAAACCTCGCCTTCATCGGGCTTTATCAACCCCACCACCATGTAAAACGTTGTGGTTTTTCCGGCGCCATTGGGCCCAAGCAATCCTACAATCTCTCCCTGCTTTACTTCTACCGACACCTGGTTTACCACTATACGGCTGCCGTATTGCTTTACCAGATTGCTGGTATGTATGGTGATGCTCAAATTATATGCTTTCGGCAAAAATACAGGATAGCTGCTAATTGCCGTTATTCGGGGCTTATAGTTTAACAGGCAATTGGAGAAAGTGATTTTGCCGTTACCGGGCGGTAAATAGTACTAAAACCGTTATTATTATCATTTATCTGCGCAACAGCCCGTTCCGGAATGCTGTGTTTGAATTATGTTTGCAAATTATTTCGAAAAAAGTACAGTTGGAACAATGAAAGTTACAGAGCATCTGCGCCAGGCCAAAGGAACATTGGTATCTTTTGAAATATTACCCCCTTTAAAGGGTAAAACCATCAATTCTATTTACGATCACCTGGATCCGTTAATGGAGTTCAAACCTTCTTTCATTAATGTAACCTATCACCGGGCAGAGCATATCTTTAAGAAAAAGGCCGACAGCAGCTTTGAAAAAGTGGAGATCCGGAAACGACCGGGAACCGTAGGCATTTGCGCCGCCATAATGAACCATTATAAAGTAGATGCTGTTCCGCACCTTATTTGCGGCGGGTTTACCGTGCGTGAAACGGAAGACGCCCTGATTGACCTTTATTTCCTGGGTATAGATAATGTACTGGTATTGCGTGGCGATGCAGCAAAGAATGAAACTTTTTTTGAACCGGAACCCGAGGGGCATAAGTACGCCATTGACCTGCTAAAGCAAACCGTAAACCTTAACAATGGCATTTACCTGGAAGAAAGTATCCGCAATGGCTTTCGCACCAATTTTTGCATTGGCGTAGCCGGCTACCCCGAAAAACACTTTGAATCGCCCAATGCTTCCACCGATATGCTTTATCTTAAAGCCAAAGTAGATGCAGGGGCCGAGTATATTGTAACGCAAATGTTTTTTGATAACCAGAAGTATTTTGAGTTCGTAAAAAGCTGCCGCGACAATGGTATTGATGTTCCTGTTATACCCGGCTTAAAGCCCATTTCATCCATTAAGCAACTGACCGTACTGCCCCGTACCTTTCATGTGGATATACCTACAGACCTGAGTACAGAAATACTGAAATGTAAAACCGATGCCGATGTAGAGCTGGTAGGTACGGAATGGCTGAAGCAACAATCCGTTGAACTTAAAAAAGCCGGGGTACCGGTGTTGCACTATTACACTCTGGGTAAACCATGGATGATCGAAAATGTGGTAAAGGAAATAATGTAGATTGGGAACAAGAATAAGTGAGAGCCCGGCATTGTCATAAAGCACCGTCCCTCGCCGCTGCGGTGAGACGGTGAGAGCCGTCTTTAGTGTGCTATTGTTTGCAAAATTTTTTCATTCACCTTCACCCGATACTTCTTCTTTAATACCTTAATCCATTTTTCTTCCAGCACTGCCTGGTAATCATTGATCACCAGGCCTCTCGCCTCATCGAAGCTTCTTTGTGCAGGCTCATGGTACACATTCAGCACATACATGAAATTGGTTGAACCGTTTGACGGGTCTGTTACGAGCGTTGTAATTTGTCCTGGTCGTATATCTTCCCCGGCACCTGGAACCTGCCCCAGTTCAAACCTGGCCGAATCGGCAATGATCCTTCCGGCAGAGCTTTCGGCCAGTGTTCTCCATTTTTTAATGTAATTCTCAATATCCCTGCTTATGTCTTCCGCGGTTTTACGGTCATCGGTTGTAAAAAATATGGCATTAACACTCGGCCCCCAGGTATATTTTTCTTTATGCTTTTCATAATATTGTTGCAGGCCTTTTTTATCTTCGGCGGCCTTGCTCCAAACCTCTTGTTCCATTATTTCAAACAGTTGGTTGCCTTCCGAAAATTCGGTTAGCTGGTTGCGGAAATCCGCATTGTAATCTTCCAGGTGAGCGCGGTAATAATCTTTTGCCTGCAGTGAAACAAATGTTTTCATAATGGCAGGGTAAGGCAGGGTTGAAGTTCCGCTGTATTTATTTTTTTCTGCCTGTATATAGGTTAACCAATCGTTTACTGTTGTATTTTCTTTATCAAACGAAAACAAAATCGCTTGCGCATCAATTCCTTTTGAAGGAATAAAATTGCCGCGCGCCAAAAAGCTGTCGGTAACTGCCCATAGCAGCGCATCGCTGTATTTTTTTTGATAGCCGGTGTGTTGCAGCATTTGTGCTGTAAACTGTTCGCCGGCAATATCAATGCGGCTGTCCTGCGAAACGGCTGTTTTAAGCAACGCTTCCGCCTGTGAACTATCGCTGCTAACAGGCAAATGTTTGATCCGTTTTACAAGATGAATACCGTAGGCCGTTTCAAATGGCACAGAAATGTCACCGTCATTTTTCAGGGAAAGAACAGCATTTTCAAAAACGGGATCATAGCGGCCCACGCCAAAATCGGGCATCAGTCCACCGGTGGTAGATGCATTTCTTTCCGAGCTGAACTGCCTTGCCAGGGCTTCAAAATCACCTCCCTGCTTTAATGCATTGTACAGTGAATCTGCCAGTTTCTTTTGCTTTTGCCGTTCTTCATTGGAAGCGGCCGGTGTATAAGCCAGCAATATCTGAGCCGCCCTCATCCTGCCAAAAGCAGGTCTTTCTGCTATCTTTTTAATGATATGATATCCTGCCCGGCTTTTGCAGGGCATAGAAAATGTGCCGGTTTGAAGCGTATAGGCAACGGATTCCAACGGGTAGGGTAAGGAAAAGACGGTAATAAAACCGATATCGCCTTTATTGTTTTCTACCGAAGGGTCAAGTGAATATTTTTCTGCGGTCAGGCCAAAGTCTGCCCCGTTTTTTAATGCCTCATAGGCCTTTTGTATGTTTTGCCAGGCAGCGAGGGTGTCAACCGCGTTTCCCGGGGTAACCGAGGGGTCTTTTACATAGCGCTCATCAAACGGGATAAATATATGGGCTATATGAATATCTTTCCTGCTGCGATTAAATGCTTCTTTAACGAGGGCATGGACAATGCTGTCGCTGGTCAGGTAATCTGTTTCTATCTGGCGGCGAAAATTAAGCAGGTCGTTTTTCTGGCCCGGGAGCGTATCCATTTTACGGTCTTTGGCCGCCTGCACCTTTAATTTAAAAGCGATAAAAAGATCCAGGTATTTGTGCATGGCCTGCCCGCTTTTATCACCTGTATTATTCTTATAAAAAGCCCTGAGGAATTCTGCTTTGTCAACCTTGTACTTTCCGTAAGTAAAAAGCGTTTGAGCAGAGAGACAACTCCCGGATAAAACAAGCAAAATAAAAACAACCGTTCTTTTCATATCATTACAACAGGTTAAGATACAGGTACGGCATTAAACTTTTAAGCATCTTTTCATTTCCCACCTTTCCCACATTTTTATTTCCACATCCCTATTTCATCTTCAGTTGCAGCAGGTCATCCAGCTGATCGTGGTTTAATTTTTTAGCAATGATGTTTTTATCCTTATCCAGCAGGTACAACACCGGCGTTTGATATACATCATATAACTGTTTGTATCCCGGTTTACCTGCGGCATATTCAGCCTCTTTTACCGCCGGCAACTGGTATACATGGGTCCAGTCTTTGAGCTGGTGTTCACGGATAAATTTCAACCAGGCTTCTTTTCCTCCCTCTGTCATTACACCATACATTTTAACCCCCTGTTTTTTCCATTTATTTTGAAAAAGAGAATCCAGTTGAGGCACTTCCGTTTGGCAGTGACCGCAGGTTGGGTCCCAGAAACAAATAACAATATACGGAGCTTTAATGCTGTACAATGGAGCGGGTTTGCCTGAGCTGTCAACCATGTTCATGTCGGCGGCCTTTTCACCAATGAGGTTGGCCATTACGCTGTAAGCACGGTCAAACACTGCTTTCCGGTATTTGTCATTAAGCCAGTAATCGGCTTTTCCGGGCGCATAATATCTTTCAAAAAGATTTACGAACACCGCATCCTGCCCCATATAGGTGGGATTGATGTATTTTTCCGTGAGTGATGAAAGGATGAATTTGAACATTTCCTTATTGCTGATAGCTGCATCTAAGATTGTATTGGCAGCCTTGCTCAGCGTATCGGGATGCTGCACCAGCACGTTGCTGAAATACCTCTGCAGCCTGGGCTCAAAAACGGGA
This sequence comes from Agriterribacter sp., assembly GCF_035444585.1. Lineage (GTDB taxonomy): Bacteria > Bacteroidota > Bacteroidia > Chitinophagales > Chitinophagaceae > Agriterribacter. The sequence continues at coordinate 3,698 of NZ_DAOMOZ010000116.1, read as the reverse complement.
GTGCGTACCAGTCGTTCATCCGTAAACGAAATCCCGTCCCAGTAATGCTGTTTGTAATATTGATAGGCAAATGCCGAATCGTATTTTCCTCCGGGCTGTTTGGACGCCTCAGGTATTTTTACTTCCTGCAATACATGAAAGATAGCGCTCAGCAAATGGGCAGGGTGCGCTTTTATAAATTGCTCCCGGTATTGCTGCATCTCTGCATTGAGCCTGGTCATTTCCGACCTTATCTTAACGGAATCCGGGTTGGCGGGATTTTCCTTCAGCTGCTTTTGCAATAAAAAAACAGATTTTCCTTTTTCCTGCGCCATCTTTTGGTAAGCCTGGAACAACTGGTTGTCGGAAGAGCCTGTGAATTGTGTTTTTCCAATAATGTCGGTTGTGTCGGCAACAACAGAAAAATGTTGCTGCTTATCTACCAACATCTCAAACCAGCCATTTTTTTTGGGAAAAATAACCATGTATACGCCGCCGAATAATTTTTCTTTTCCTGAAAAGGTTGCTTCGCTGTTGCTGTTGATAGCAGCCGAATCAATGATATATTGTTTGCTTCCAAAGTGATGCCCGAGGTAGAGGTAACCACTGGTAAATGGTTTAAGCATTACCTTTATCTGGTAACCATTTTGTGTAAAGCCGGATAAACCTGTTAAAAGGAATAAAAAAATTAAAATACGGGTCTTCATGCTTCTGCGCTGTAATGCCTGCAAATCTATTTAAAAAGGATTTGGATACTGCCTTATTAACGTACTATTTAGATTTTTGTTGAGCAGGTCAGCCGCGAAGTACCTGTTTTCTTTTTGTTTTTGTAGTTGTTGCTGATTGAAGGAAAGTAACCCATATGCTGCAGAAAATTAAATGTTATCTGCAATGGATGATATAACAAACAATAAAAAGGGCATAGAATAAGTTTTCATTGCTCTGTGAGCAATAATGGTAATATTTTAAATATACTTGTATATCATTCATTATTTCGACTTTAAACCCAACGCTGTTATGAAATGTTCAAAGCTGGTTGCCTGTATTGTTTTTCTGTTCGCGGTATTTTCTTCTTATGCGCAGCATATGGATCTTTCCAAAGCCGTTATATGGGTAAGCAGTGAAAAGAAAATATCACTGGAAAAGCCGGTGCAGGTATTGCGTGAGGAGATTCAGAGAAGGACACAGCTATTGCTTCCCGTTGTTACAAAGCAGCCCGATGAAACAAACACCGTTATTTATGTGCTTCTAACAAGCCGGGAATCCAAACTGCCAAAAACCATACGGCAGGTATTAGACGCTGTTGCGGAACCCGGTAATGAAGGCTTCAGGCTGCTGACAATAAAAGAACAAAATACCGTGGTAATAACGGCGAAGGATCCACGAAGCGTATTGTATGGCGTGGGGCGATTGTTGCGCAAAGCGTATATGCGTCCGGGGCAGCTGCTGGTGCCGGACAACCTTACTTTGTCAACCGCTCCCAAATATTCTATACGGGGGCACCAGTTGGGTTACCGGCCCAAAACCAATTCGTATGATGCTTTTTCTGTAAAGCAGTTTGATCAGTATATACGTGAGCTGGCTTTATTTGGCGCCAATAGTATTGAAATAATGCCTCCGCGTACGGATGATGATGATACCAGCGTGCATATGCAGCTTCCCCCGATGAAAATGATGGTAGAACAATCAAGAATTGCCCAATCGTACGGACTGGATGTATGGATGTGGTACCCGAACATGGGGCCCGATTATACCAACAGGGATTCACTCAAAAAAGAAATGCAGGAGCGGATAGAGGTATTTGCAGCCCTGCCCAAACTGGATCATGTTTTTGTTCCCGGGGGTGATCCGGGCGACCTGGAGCCCGATGTGCTTTTCGACTGGCTGAACACCGTATCGGTAGCGCTGCACCAGTTCCATCCCAATGCCAAAATATGGGTTTCGCCACAGGTGTTTCGCCCCGATCAAAAGTGGTTCGATGATTTTTTCAGGCATGTCAATAGCGGCTACCCGTGGTTTGGGGGCGTGGTATTTGGTCCGTGGGTAAAAATACCGCTGCCGGAATTGCGTAAGCTGGTAAAAGCGGAGATCCCCATCAGGCGGTACCCTGATATAACGCACAGCTTAAGTTGTCAGTATCCCGTGCCGGACTGGGATGTAGCCTATGCTATGACGTTAGGCAGAGAATGTGTGAATCCCCGGCCGGAAGATGAAAAGCATATCCACAATATCCTGGCCTCCTATGCATCGGGCAGCATCAGCTATTCGGAAGGGACAAATGATGATGTGAATAAATTTATCTGGAGCGACCAGGATTGGGACCCTCAAACACCCGTATTGGAAACACTGCGTGATTATAGCCGTTTGTTTATGAATACTGATATTGCAGAAGCGGCGGCGCAGGGCATTATGAATTTGGAGCAAAATTTAAGAGGCCCGCTGCTTACCAATGAAAAAGTGGAGCAAACGCTTCAGCAATGGCAGCAAATGGAAAGTGAAGCCTCCCCCGAACTTATAAAAAATTTCCGCTTCCAGATGTGCCTGCTAAGAGCATATTATGATGCTTATATACAACGCCGCCTGATATATGAAAAAGCGTTGGAGACGCAGGCAAAAGATATGCTGGAAAATGCAACCGCCGAAACCTCTCCGGTGGCCATCATGCAGGCAAAAATGATACTCGAAAAAGCGGTGGAAGAACCGATAGGCCGGGCATTGAAGGAAAAATGCATGGTGCTTGCCGATTCATTGTTCAGCAGCATCGGGGCACAGCTTACCATTGAAAAGCATGGGGCTATGCCCGGCAGGGGGAATTTCATCGACAATATAGATCTGCCGCTCAACAATGCGCCATGGCTCCTGGATCAGCTTTCGGTACTGGAAAGGCTTGAGGATGATAACGAAAGAGTAAGTAAGATAAAAGAAATGCTACACCGTACCGACCCGGGGCCGGGCGGATTTTACGATCATTTCGGATCGGTACAGAGCAAATACAGGCTGGTTCCGGAAAAAACATGGCAGGACGATCCCGGAAGCCTGCAATCGCCGAGGATAAGTTTCGGAGTAGGTATAATAGGGGAAGAATGGGTACATGAAGTAAGATCACAGGGTTTTTCGGGACAAACCACTCCGGATGCCTGGATGAGCCAGATCAATACCCTCTACGATACGCCATTAAAGATCCGGTACGATAATCTGGATACAACGGCTACTTATAAAATGCGGGTAACCTATACCGGCAGGTTCCGGTCAAAACAAAAGCTGGTAGCCAATGATAATATCATTATTCATGATTTTATACAAACCGGCGAAAAGCCCGTTTATGAATTCGGCATTCCAAAAGAAGCCACTTCCGGCGGGAAGGTGACTTTTACCTGGACATGCGGCGAAGGACAAAGAGGATCGCAGGTAACGGAGGTTTGGTTGATGAAGAAATAATTAAAGTTTTGCAAGGGAGAAAATAATTCTGTGTTGAAAAAATGCCAGACACACAGGCACAATAGAAACACAATAGAGAAAAAGACATATACTAAAGCATAATAGCAGATTAAAATCTATGTGCACCTATGTGGCTATGTGTTTAAATATAGCCAGCCCAATGAATTGCTTACTATTTGGCACCTGACTTGTCCCCTTCAAATTTAGTGCGGTCATAAATGATTGTTTATCAGTTATTTAATATTTTATTTTGTTATTTTTACCGCACTAAGGGGTGTTTT
>NZ_DAOMOZ010000115.1:0-15209 GCF_035444585.1 Agriterribacter sp. | reverse complement strand
AAATGTTTTGTGCTGAGTTGCATTAGGGAGCGAAATTAAAGGATAGGAATTAAAATGCAAAATCCGAAAGCAGAAAATCTGTCGAAACACAAAGAAACAAGAAACCAGTAAGCCATAGGCTATGCGAGCTGTACAAAGAAAGGAGGTTTCAGCAGTTAACAGTTTCCGCCTGACGCCCATACAGCCCTGAGCTTTCAGCTTTCAGCAGCAAAGAAAGAAAATTCAGCCCTCTTAGCAGCCCGGTCCTGTCATGATATTACAGATTTTTTGTTTTTAAATCTGTCTACCTATATCAGGACAAGACAGCCTTACCTCATACCTCATACCTCACACCTTACACCTTACACCTCATACCTAACCAAAAAGTTGTTTAAAAATAAATTGTTTTTACATACCTTTGCACCCCGTTAAATACGGGGTGTTTGTTAAATGCTTTGCAGAATACAGGCACAATTGCCCCAAAGGCTCACAAGTGTTCCGTCTGTTCGGTACCGCCCCACGGGTATAACATAAATACTTTTACGCATATGCCAAAGGTTAAAACCAATTCGAGTGCAAAGAAAAGGTTTAAAGTGACCGCCACAGGCAAGATCACACATCAAAAGTCTTTCCGCCGTCACATCCTCACCAAAAAATCAAAAAAACGCAAACGCGCCATGAGAATTGATGGGCAGGTACACAAATCCAATATGGATTTCGTGAAGCGCCTGTTGCGTCTGAAATGATGACCGCGCCTGTTGCAAGACAGCGAAAAACCAGTAAATCTCCATTTAAAAACAGTTGACCGTACATCAATAAAGTACCAAAACGTAAAACTTATTAAATTATGCCACGTTCAGTAAATGCCGTTGCATCAAAAGCCCGAAGGAAAAGGATTTTAAAGGCCGCCAAAGGCTTTTACGGCAAACGTAAAAATGTGTTAACCGTTGCCAAAAACGTAGTAGAAAAAGGATTGACCTATAGTTATGTAGGACGCAAACTGAAGAAAAGGGAATACCGCTCTTTATGGATTGCCCGTATCAATGCGGCTGTTCGCGAGGAAGGGCTTACCTATTCGGAGTTTATATTTAAGCTGAGGCAGAAAGGGATCAACCTTGACCGTAAGGTTTTAGCCGACCTGGCAATGAATGAAGCCGAAAGCTTTAAGAAGCTGATCGCTTCAGTTAAATAATGGCAAACGGAAGGATGAATTGAAGCTTTTTAACAGATAATCGTATTATAACCGGTAGTGAAAAAATCACAACCGGTTTTTTTATGAGGGACAGATCAAAGAACTACATTTGTATATCATTGCTCACGCTAAACAACAGGCCAAGTAAAAATGAACAAATCATACACCGACCTGGTGAAACAAACCTTTTACTTTCCTCAGGAAGGTTTTGAAGTAACCGACGGCTATCTGCGTTTTAACGGATTGGATCTTAAAGCTATCATTGATAAATACGGCACCCCGCTTAAACTTACCTATCTGCCCAAAATAGGCATGCAAATAAACAAAGCCAAGAAAATGTTCAGGGAGGCATTTAAAAAGTACCGGTATGAAGGCAAATATTTTTACTGCTATTGTACCAAAAGCTCACATTTCTCTTTTGTTGTGGAGGAAGCCCTGCAGCACGAAATTCACCTCGAAACATCATACGCCTACGATATTGAGATCATTAACCGGCTGTATGAAAAAAGAAAGATCAATAAAGATATTCATATCATCTGCAACGGGTTTAAACAAAAGGGATATACTTCCCGCATAGCACGGCTGTTGAATACCGGTTTTAAAAATGTGATCCCCGTTCTGGATAACAAAGACGAGTTGGACGCTTACCGTCGTTCCGTAAAAGTGCCCTTCAAGTTAGGTATACGTGTTGCGGCTGAGGAAGAACCTACCTTCCCTTTCTATACTTCACGGCTGGGTATGCGAACAAGAGACATCCTGGAGTTTTATGTAGATAAGATAGAAGGCAATGAAGAAAAATTCCAGTTAAAGATGCTTCATATATTTCTCAATAAGGGTATCAAGGATGATATTTATTACTGGAGCGAGCTCAATAAGATCATTCATCTGTATTGCCAGCTAAAAAAGATATGTCCCGAACTGGACTCCATTAATATCGGTGGCGGGTTCCCCATCAAGCACTCACTTGGATTCGAGTACAATTACCAGCTCATGATCAATGAAATTGTGCGCAATATCAAAAGTGCCTGCAAAAAAGCCAAAGTACCTATGCCCCACATCTATACGGAGTTTGGCAGTTTTACTGTAGGTGAAAGCATGGCGCACATTTACAGTGTGATAGGGCAAAAAGTACAGAACGACCGTGAAACCTGGTATATGATCGATTCATCCTTTATTACTACCCTTCCCGATACCTGGGGTATTGGCGAAAGATTCTTATTGCTGCCCATTAACAAATGGGACGAAGAATATCAACGGGTGGTGCTTGGCGGAATGACATGTGACAGCCATGATTATTACGATTCCGAAGAACATATCAACGAGGTTTTTTTACCTAAGATCGTGAACGGAGAACCGCTCTACCTTGGTTTCTTTCATACCGGCGCATACCAGGATCAGATCAGCGGCTACGGGGGAATCAAACACTGCCTCATCCCCTCCCCCAAGCATGTTATAGTAGAATACGATAAAAACGGGAAGCTGGTTGACTGGTTATATGCCAAAGAACAGTCTTCACAAAGCATGCTGAAGATACTGGGGTATATTAAGTGAGTGGTGAGTAGTGAGTAGTGAGTGGTGAGTAAGATGCAGGTTACAGGGTCCATGTTACAAGGTGGAGGTTGGAGGGTCTATTTACCAATCATCAACCTATTCATAAACCACTAAAGCTTAACGAACCGCAGGATATAGCTGTTTTTACCGGCGGTTAATTTTACAATATACGTTCCGGCGGCCCAGTTACCGGTATATATATTTTTAGTAAGCAGCGTACTGTTTATTTTTTCAGCGTATACGAGCTTCATGTCACTGCTCAAAATTTCAATGCTACCATTGTACACAGGTCTTCCGAAATGGATCGTAACATTATTTGTTGCCGGAACCGGATAGAGCGCTGGCATAGCATTACCTGCTGCGTTTATATTTATTTGAACAACCTTACTGTATGAGCTTTTTCCATCCCCATCTACCTGCTTTATGCGGTAGTACAATTTCCCTTCCGGGGGTTGAATATGAGTGTAGTCGTAAGGTACAGGTATGCTGCTGTTGCCTTTTGAAGCCACTTTGCCTACCTGGATAAAACGAATGGCATCGGTGCTCATTTCCACTTCAAAATAACTGTTATTGAACTCCGTGGCCGTTGACCAGTTCAGTTTAACGTTTCCATCTGTATATAAAGCAGCAAAATCAAGCCAGCTTACGGGCAAAGCCGCGTTAACCGAACCAATCGAAAAACCAGAAAAACCAGTATTAAAAGTAGTCGTTACCGTATGGTCTTCGCCAAAGCTGCCGTGTACCAGGACCGCGCTAAGCTTTACTTTTTCCGTTTGCGGGCTTGTGGGTGAAAAAGACGGGATGGGGATTTCTGTTTTGACCATTTTTACATTAGCCCATGACATTCCTGTAGCTGCTTCATAACCCAGTCTTTCTGCATGGGTATAGTAGAGTGTTATTTCATAGTTACCCGAAGCATTGTTATGTTGTGGCGTTACAAAAAATGCTTTTCGTGTAAGGTATTGAGACGGGGTATTGCTCCAGAAAGGCGCCGCACCGTTGCCATCCCGGTCTATACTCACAGTTGTGCAACCATAATCCCAGCTATCCAGGTTTTTGATTTTAGCAATGATCTTCTGTGGTTGAAGCCTATCATAAAAATATACTTCGTTATATGGGCCAAGATATTCTTCTTTGGATGTGGCTAAGGCATTGTCAACCGGATTGCCCTTCACAGTGTAATCCAGCATTATAACGGGTTTTATACCACTTTGATAAAAGCTTACCGAAGAAAAATCTTCCGAACAGTTTATCCCCTCACTTTCTATCATACTGCCCTGTTCGGTATTGCTTCCGTCTGCATAAGCGTACACTATGTCTGCCGCATCTGCAACCGCAGTCCCGTTGTCAAAGCAAAGCTCTACACCAATATTACCGGTACCATTCCACTCAAAAGGCTGAGTAAATACAAATGCATTCCAGCCATTCGTTGTAGTATATGAAGGAAGAGACAGAACAGTAGTCATGCCCGACATTGTACGAACACTTCCGTTCTCCGCAAGATTATTGAGGCTGGTATGAACCATTTTAATGTTCAGGTTTTTAAAGGCACGCACAGAATTCTTTTTTACAAAAAACCGTATACCTGAAATGGAACTGCCTGAAAACCCTGCCGCAGTAAGTTCACCCGCCTTATAGATGATCTGTGTTCTTTGCTTATTGAGGGAAGCATCAAAAATTTTAGCGTTATTGATATCATAAGTTGACGAACCAATGCTGCCGCCCGATGCCGTGCCGGGGGGTACGGGACGGTAATCATTACCACGGATGATGATGTTCATTACCGTAATAGCGCTACCCTTTTCGGCAATACCGCCACCATTATCAACAGAAAAGTTCAACCTTAAAAGTTTTGCTTCAGGCGAGCTCCCGTGGTCATAAACCCGCAATATGAAGGCCCTGTTGTTGCTTGCACCTGCGGGGAACACAACATTTTTACCCGAAGGAAAATCAAAATCCGCTTTTTCCAGGGCTGTTGACGCGGGATCAACGCCAATAACAGCAGTAGCACTTTGTACCGGATCGCTGCCAATGGTAAAATTAAAAACATGATCGCGATACCTGCGACAGCCGCTCACAGTTGTTGCCGTTTCCGCAAGCTCCGCACCCTGCTGTTCAAAATTTATTTTAGGTATGCATGATGGATTTGCATAGGTGGGTATAGCACCTGTTGATGCAACAAGCGCGCTTCTTTCCTCCAACAACGTGCTTGCCTGTACCCTGTCTTTTTGCCCGGGTGTAAAAAGCGTATAACAGTTGGTGTAACTCATAAAATTGCTTTCCGTGCGGATATTATACGGCTGGTCAATGCAGCTATTATTGCCCGTACGGCAGGTAAAATCAACTACACCGGAAGTATTGGCGTTCATGGAAACAGGATCGGTATCGTAAACATAATCGCCATTGCCAGCAGGGCATTTGTTGCGGTTGACAGATCCCTGAAAGGGATGATAAAGATTAAAAGCATGCCCAATTTCATGGGGAAGTGTTTTGGAGCCGGGTTTCATTTGCGTTGCCAGCATTACCGTTCCGTCTACCACACTTGAAGTAGGAAAGTAAGCATACCCGGCAATAAACTGTCCCGAAGTGCCGTCTTTCCCATTGATCTTATTTACCACATAAATATTATAATATCGTGACCTGTCCCAGGCCACCGGCGTTTTCATGGCTATATCCAGACTAACATCATTATTGGTAGCACCATTGGTCACATAATCTGCATTGGAAGACATATTAACACGGTTAATGCCGGAAGTTGGGTTACAATCGGGATCCCTTTTGGCCAAAACGAATCGCAATCCAAGATCACCGGCAGCATTTACACCGGCAGGAGTAAGTGACGGATGAGTTCCGCTGTAAACCTCATTTAAATAATCAATAGCAGCAATGATCTGTTCATCCGAAGGATTGAAAGGCGTTCCAACCGGTTCACCGGTATTTAATACATGCACTACTATTGGGATAGTAAAAATAGTTGTTTCCTTCTTTTGATAATGTTTGGGAGCTTTCTTTTGCCGGATAATGCTTTCAATCTTTTGCTCATTGAAGATCACACGCAATTTATAATGAGGATCGGCACCCTGCAATGCACGATGCGACTGGTCGAAGCCGCATACCGGTTGGGCAGGTAATTTGGCGCAATACATCAACACACAACAAAAAACAGCAGTTACGCCTTTCATAGCAGCATATTATATTTCAAATGTAAATAATAAAACAAATGCTCCGTTTTTTAGCAGGCAAATTTTGTTCACATCAGGGTTTTCACGGAAGTACCCCAATTTACATGTATAAACCGGGTATACCGGATCCCACTTCGTTACCGGATGGCAGATGCCGCCGGGGATTTAAGCATTTATTACGCGAAGCGTTTTAGTCGGAAGTTTTAGCAAAATGTAATGAATGCCTCTTCAGCTTTTTGATTTTTTCACCTATTTTTGCATCATGAATAACATTAGTGTATTGACCGATTTTGAAGCATTGACCAATACCATCAATTTTAAAAAGCTAGCTTCTCCACCCGGATTAGAATCTTATACAATTTATGCCGGCGGTAATTTCATTTTCATATCCAACGAAAAAAACCGTACAATCCGCTTTAGCCTCGCTAATTTCAACACCAATGATATTACAAGTGATGGTATCCAGGAGTGGATTGACCGCATTCATAAATTATACCCCAGCTTTTAATGAATTTGTTATAATCAGCAACCTGAGCAGGAATTTTTTACTGTGACTTCCGAAGTACTTATCACCATTTCAGCATAAACAGCAGGCTTTTACTTTCTTGAAACCAAAAAAGGATCGCATAATGGATCCTTCTTAAGGGAGGTCCCGAGCGGATTCGAACCGCTGTGGGAGCTTTTGCAGAGCTCTGCCTGACCACTCGGCCACAGGACCTTTTATCTTTTTTCCGGCTTGCGAAAATAGGATATTTTTATGAACCGCAAATACTTAACCAATGCAATATATTGCTGAATCTGAATTAATGCTCAACAGGCGCGGGGCCATCTATCATTTGGATCTTTTGCCCGAAGAATTGGGTGATATTGTTATTACGGTAGGCGATCCCGGCAGGGTAAAAGAGGTAAGCAAATACTTTGACGCTGTGACATACCGCCGGCAGCACCGCGAGTTCTTTACACATACCGGGAGCCTGGGAAATAAGCGTATTTCGGTTGTTTCTACAGGTATCGGCACCGACAATATCGATATTGTAATGAATGAGCTGGATGCCCTGGCAAACATTGATCTCCAGGCGAGAATCGTAAAAACACAGCTTACCTCATTACAAATTATCCGTATAGGCACTGCCGGATCCCTACGTGAAGATATCCCTGTTGACAGCTGGGTGGCCAGCACGCATGGACTGGGCATAGACAATTTGCTGCATTTTTACCGTTATGAAAACAATGAAGAAGAAAATCAGCTGATCCAGTCTTTTATTACGCAAACCCAACTGCACAACAATGCCGCTTTGCCTTATATCAATAGTGCCAGTGTTGGACTGATCAAGCATTTTGTAGAAGGTTTTCATCATGGTATTACGGTAACCTGTCCGGGGTTTTACGGGCCGCAGGGACGGATATTGCGGCTGGGCTTAAGCGACCCTGCTTTTATAGAACGGCTGTCGGGTTTCAGTTTCGGCATTCACCGTATCTGCAATTTTGAAATGGAAACAGCAGGCATTTATGGCATGGGAAAGCTTTTGGGGCATCATTGCCTTAGCCTGAGTGCCATTGTAGCCAACCGGATCAGCAAAAAACTCAGCAAAGATGGCAACGCAGCAGTAGACCAACTGATTAAAAGAACACTGGAGATCATATCGGCTACGTAATTGCCACCGCTCTTTTACATCTGCCGGGCAACTTATTTGATCAATTAACGTCATCAACCAATAACTTTGCAGCATAAAAAAAGCGCAATGGATATACATTTTTTTAAATATCAGGGGACGGGGAACGACTTTATAATATTAGACAATCGTGACAATGCGTATTCATTTCTTGATACAGCGCAGGTCCACTTTCTGTGCAACAGGAGATTTGGCATAGGTGCAGACGGGCTGATGTTATTGAACAGGCACCACGATTATGACTTTGAAATGGTATATTACAATGCCGATGGCAAAGAAGGCAGCATGTGCGGGAACGGCGGCCGCTGCCTGGTAAAGTTTGCATACGATTCCGGCATAAAGAAAACCGCTTACCATTTTATGGCTACAGACGGTCCGCATGAAGCAGAAATAGACGTGCAGGGAATTGTTCGGTTAAAAATGAAGGATGTACAGACAGTAAAAAACAAAACCGACCATTACATACTGGATACAGGCTCTCCGCATTATGTGCAATTTGTTCAAAACCTGCAAAAAGTGGATGTAAAAGAGGAAGGAAGGAAAATACGGTACAGCGATGATTTTGCTGATGAAGGCATTAATGTGAATTTTGTGGAGGCCGTTGATGATCATACCATTTTTGTACGGACCTATGAAAGGGGTGTTGAAAACGAAACACTAAGCTGTGGTACCGGTGTAACAGCCGCAGCGCTCGTTTCGGCACACAACGAAAACAGCTTTAATGAAATTGATGTACGCACTACAGGTGGTAAGCTGAGCGTGGAGTTCGATCTTTCGGACGAAAATCAATACAGCAATATCTGGCTTTGCGGCCCCGCAGAATTCGTATTCAAAGGGGAGATTGGAGTATAATTTGAAAATGTGGTAATTTGAAAATTTGAAAATGCCTGCCCCCGTCCGACTGGCGTCAGCAGGGCGGGCGACAGAAAGGCGGGCCTGCCCGGGTCGTTCTGGCGGGGCTTAGTCGGGTGGGCCACTGAACAGGGGTGGAAATGAACAAGTGCAAAGGAAGATAATCTCCCGGTATGACAACCCTATTGGAAAAGTACCCGGATCTGAACTCCTCAAATCTCAAATTTTAAATCTCAAATCATAATACCCCTACCTTTGCGCCGCAATGATCCAATACTTCAAAAATATCAACGGGGTAACCACCGCTATAGACAAGGCGGACAATGAAACATGGGTAAATATTCTGCCGCCGCTGAAGCATGAAGAATTTGCCGAAGTGTCTGAGGCTCTTGAGATCCCCATTGAGTTTTTACAGGATTCCCTGGATATTGATGAACGTTCGAGGTTTGAACTGGAAGACAATGTGAAGCTGATCGTGATCAAAACGCCTACCGAAAACAATTCTTTTAACGAAAGCGATGCGTATTATATAACCATCCCCATTTGCATCATTCTTACCCACAACCAGATCGTTACCGTTAACTCCTTTGAGAACGGGGCTATTAAAAAATTTCTGAGCACATTCCAGAACAGGAATGCCGGTAAAAGGAACATGATGGTGCTCAAGATATTTGAGAAGATCACGCAGGCCTTCATGGAGTATCTTAAAGAGATCAACCACCGCAGAAATATCCTCGAACAGCAATTGTATGCCTCTAACCGCAACGAAGAACTGCTGGAGCTGATGCGGATACAAAAAAGCCTCGTATATTTTGTAACAGCGCTGCGTTCCAATGAAATGCTGCTGATGAAATTAGAAAGAACGAATTTTTTAGGACTCAACGAGCAGGAGAAGGAGGAACTGGATGATATGGTGGTTGATATGTCGCAGGCACTTGAAATGGCACATATCTATACCAACATCCTCAGCAGCACTCTGGATGCTTTTGCCAGCATTATTTCCAACAATCAAAACTCGGTACTAAAACGACTGACTTCCATTACCATCATTTTGCAGTTCCCTGTATTGATCGCCAGCATTTACGGAATGAATGTACCCATCCCCTTTCAGCACCAGGCACATGCATTTTATATCCCTATTATCCTGGCCTTGTCGGTATCTATAATCATGGGCGCATACTTTATGCGAAAAAAATGGTTCTAAAGGTTGATGGCCTTCATCGCCCTGTAACGTAAAACTTACCTTCCCACTTCTCTTACTATCTTACCATCTTACGATCTTACGATCTTACCATCTTACCCCTTTTCACCACCCCCGCCACCACCTTATCTATCGGGAGGGTAACGCTTTTTTCAGAGAAGTCTTTCCAGTCAATAAACCGGAAAGTTTCCGTTTCGCCCGTTTGTTCGTATATGTTCATTTGTCTTTGATCAAAATCAAAGGGTTTCAGCCGGAGCGGAACCGTAATAGCGGCCAGGGGTTCAGCAAAATAATAAATGGATATAATTTGCTGATCGGGAGTAAACGCCGATATCTGAAAAAAATCAGTTGTGTAAATATGATCTGTTACTTTCACTTCGAGGTTCATCTCTTCCATAAACTCCCTTTTCAGGCAATCCCTTGTACCCTCGCCAAATTCGAGCCCGCCGCCCGGGAACTTGGTGTAATAACTGCCGCGGATAAATTCATCACTCACTAAAACCTGCTTTTTTTCATTGATAAGAATGCCGTAAACCCTGAGATTGAACATGTAAGCCGATTTGAGATTTGAGATTTAAAATTTAAGATTTAAGATTTTCCACACTTTCACATTTCCCACATCTCCACATTATATTGCGGTCTGACACTCCTGCGTTGCGTACCGACCGCTACATTATCCTTCCATCGCCGCTTTTTTCATTTTTATCGCCGTTTCCTTTCCTACATATTTTTCGATCCTGGCTTCAGCAAAATAAATAAGCGGGGTTAAAAGAATAGCTATGGTAAATTTATACATATAGTTCACGCAGCCCACCGCGATCACCTGCGCCCACGTCCAGTTACTGCCCAGCTTAAAAGCAATGGCCAGCACTATAAAACTGTCTATGAGCTGAGATACAAGTGTAGAACCTGTTGCCCTCAGCCATACTTTCTTTTCGCCTGTTGCTCTTTTGATCCGCTGAAATACAAATACATCTACTACCTGGCTCACCAAAAAAGCTACCAGGCTTCCCAGTATGATCCACATACCCTGCCCGAATATACCGTTAAAGGCTACCTGCATATCCGGCACACCCTCACTTGTCTTGGATGCAGGCCACCAGTCGGCATACGGGATATGAATACTGGCATAAAACATGATAAAGGCATAGGATATCAATGCAACTGCCGTATAGCTGATCCTTTTTACAGCTTTTGGCCCGTAATATTCATTTACGATATCCGTCATAACAAATTCCAGCGGCCACAACAGCACCCCGCAGGTAAGACTGAACGACAGCCCGCTTTGACCGAAAAGGGTCAGGTTCACCGGATCGAAACCGAACAGCTTTTCGAGAGAAAAAATTTTACCGCCGATACATTCCGCTATCAGCGCATTGGCTACAAAAAAAGCCGCAAACCCTATAAACAGTTTGGTTGGCCGGTCTTTCAGTATTTGCTGTATCATATTATGCGTTAAAATTAAAGGGAAGATTAAAAATAACATTAATTTGCCGCCTTAAATTTGAATTCCTGTTCCGGGAGGAGCTTGCTTTTGTGGCCCTGATAAAATCAGCATTAAAATATTCTGAAAGTGAAAAAATTTAATTTTAAAGCGCTTGTCCCCCACCTGGTAGCCATAGGTATTTTTTTAGTAGTGTCTGTAATTTACTGCAGGCCTGCCTTGGAAGGAAAAGTATTACAGCAGAGTGATATTGTGCACTGGGAAGGCATGTCGCACAATTCTTTTGAATATAAAAAGGAACATGGCCATTTTCCTTTGTGGAATACGCATCTCTTCAGCGGCATGCCCAATTACCAGGTAGCTATGGAAGCCCACTCTCTTTTACCGGATTTCCATACGATATTAACATTGGGATTACCCAAACCCATCAACTTCTTCTTTTTAGCCTGCCTTTGCTTTTATATATTGTGCTGCGTTGTAAATATAAAACCGGTTTTGGGGATTATGGGAAGCCTTGCTTTTGCATATGCCAGCTACAACCCTATCCTTATAGCTGTAGGGCACGAAAGTAAAATGTGGGCGATAGCTTATATGCCGGGGGTGCTGGCGGGACTACTGCTCATCTATCAAAAAAAATATCTTTTGGGGCTTGCCGTTACCGCCATTTTTGCAACCTGGGAAATTGCATTCAATCACCCCCAGATCAGCTATTATTTTTTTATTACAGCGGGTATTATTACCCTTGGTTATATGGTACAATGGATAAAAGCCAAAGACTGGAAACACCTGGTCATATCGCTTGTGTTAGCTGCCGTTGCCGGTTGCGCGGCACTTGCCAATTCGGCAATGAGTTTACTTACCACAGCAGAATATGCAAAATATACCATGCGGGGCGGCAAAACCCTTGAAACATCCGGGCAGGAAATAAAAAAAGTGGATACAAAGGGGTTGGATAAAGATTATGCATTCAGCTACAGCATCAATAAAAGCGAAATACTGACCTTTTTTATACCCGATGTATTCGGCAGCAGTTCTTCAGATCATTTTGATGAAGACTCCAAACTGGTAACAGCACTTACGGAAAAGAATATCCCCGGCGACCAGGCTGTTCAGCTCGCCTACTCACTTCCCCGATACTGGGGCGGAATAGAAGAAGGCACTGCCGGCACTATTTATTTTGGAGCGATCATCTGCTTTCTTGCAATTGCAGGACTTGTGGTGATAAAAAATCCGATTAAATGGTGGGTACTTGGGGCCGCAGTTGTTGCCATTTTTATGGCCTGGGGAAGAAACTTTTCGGCTTTCAATTCTTTTTTACTGGATTATTTTCCGTTGTACAACAAATTCCGCTCACCCAATATGGCATTGGTTATTCCCCAGATGCTGCTGCCGCTGCTTGCTGTTTGGGGATTGCAGCGCATATTTTTTACAGCTAACGGCAAGGAACAGTTGAAGAAGTCTTTTAAAACGATCCTGTACGTCTTAGGTGCTGTGTTCGGTGTTACATTACTCATTTATATCTTTAACGATTTCGGCAGCGCTTTCGATGCCCGCATTGTGCAGGCCTATACCAACCCGCAGGATGGCAGCACAGAAATAGGACGTATGATCGTGAACGCTTTAAAGGTGGAGAGAAAGAGTATGTTCAGCAGCGGTATTTTCCGTGCGCTGTTGTTTTCCGGCCTGGTGATCGGGTTATTGTATTTATACCTGAAGAACATCATTAAACCTTTGGCGGCTGTTGTTGTTTTTACCGTGATCAATATGATTGACCTGCTGGCAGTTGACAGCAAATACCTGAATGCTGATCATTATATGGATAAAGACAGTTATCAGTCGGAAAATTTTGCGCCGACAGCAGCCGATACACAGATTCTGCAGGACAAAGACCCGCATTACAGAGTATATCGTTTATCGGGCGACAGGTTCAGCGATGCGATAACTGCTTATTTCCACCGTTCCATCGGCGGATACCATGCAGCCAAACTGCGTATATACCAGGATCTGATCGAAACACAGTTGTCTAAAGAATCATTGAACATGGATGTGCTGAACATGCTGGATACCCGGTATTTTATTGTTCCGCCCCAACAGCAGCAACAGGCGCCTGCAGTGCATAAAAATGATGAAGCACTGGGAGCGGCATGGTTCATCAGGCATATTAAATATGTAAACGGTCCTGTAGAAGAAATAAAAGCGCTGGACCAGTTTGGACCAAAAGATACGGTGATCGTTGACAACAGCTTTAAACCAATAGCCGGCGCTGATCCTGCACCCGATTCTTCAGCTACCATACAACTGGCAGGCTATGACAATGATGAAATAAAATACGCCACACAATCTGCCACCAACCAGTTTGCCGTGTTCAGTGAAATATATTACCCGGCGGGATGGAATGCTTATATAGATGGTAAAAAAACGGATTACGCGAAAGTGAATTATGTTTTAAGAGGCATGCCTGTGCCGGCCGGCAAACATGAAATTGTGTTCAGGTTCGAGCCAGCTTCTTATTCAAATGGTCAAAAGCTCATATACGCCGGCAATGTACTGTTCTTCCTTGCCCTTGCGGGCGGCATTTTTTCTTTATGGAAAAACAGGGAAAAGTTCACTGTTTAATTAGCAACGAATTGGATGATAAATGTATTAAGTATTGTGTCGTATCGTTTTTTACCGGCCCTGATGGGCGGCGAAAAGAATATCAGCATATTTAATGATTATCTTTCAAAGCTGGTGAACCTTAGCTGCGTTACTGTAAAAAAAGTGGAAATACCCGTTAAGCCGGGATATGAAATACTTCCACTATTGTCAAACAATATCATCCGTTATATCAATCCCTTTTATTTCTTCATTTTAAGGAAGATCATCCTGCAAAAAAAGGTCAGTCATGTTATTTTAGAACATCCTTATTACGGCTGGCTGGGCATCGCTTTGCAAAAATTGCTTGGCATAAAGCTCATCATACATTCGCACAATATTGAAGCATTGCGGTTCAAAAGCTTTGGCAAATGGTGGTGGCGACTGTTATGGATGTATGAGAGAGCAGTACATCGCCGGGCCGATATGAACTTCTTCATCACCCGGGAAGACATGGATTATGCCATTGCTCATTTTAAACTGGCGCCCCAAAAATGTACTGTTATTACCTATGGCATAAATTTAAACGCCCCTCCCACCCCGCAGGAAAAAACAAATGCCCGTACAGCCGTCTGCACCACGCACCATATTAACGCGGCGGACCTGCTCCTGTTCTACACCGGTACTTTATATTACCGGCCCAATTTAAACGGTTTGGATATTATCCTGGAGAAGATCAATCCCCTGCTGCAACAAAGCGGTATCGCATATACGATATTGATCTGCGGCAATCACCTGCCCGAACGGTACAATAATCTTGAAGCGTATAAAAGTAAAAACATCATTTACGCCGGTTTTGTAAAAGATATAGGTATGTATTTTAAAGCCGCAGATATTTTTATGAACCCTATCAGTGAAGGAGGAGGTATAAAAACAAAACTGGTGGAAGCGCTGGCAGGCAACAGTTCGGCTGTATCCTTTGCCAGCGGGGCCTTTGGCGTTCCGGCTGAACTAACCGGCGGAAAACTGACCGTTGTGCCTGATGGAGACAGCAAAGGGCTTTTTGAAGCCATACAGCGGTCTTCCACATTGCTGAAACAAGATATTTCAACAGATTTTTACAAACATTTTTACTGGGGTAATATTGTACAAAAAGCATATCAGCATATACTTTCGATAGCCTGATCTGCAGTACAATATTTACTTTTGAAATTCCAAAGGGTTATTTCATGCAATATAAAGAAAGGGTTCCCGGCGAATTATTTACCGGGGAGCATTACCTCGGTCGCCCGGCAGATGTAACAGACAGGATCGTCAGGCGTCGCGTTGCCCTGCTGGAAAATTACCCCGGATTTACCGGGAAGCAATACGACCATCTTGATATCGGCTGCGGCAACGGTGCGTCTATGTTCCTGCTGTCGCAAAAAATGAGATCATGCCTGGGGATTGATATTGTAAATGATTACGAGCAGGATATTAATGACTATCTTAAAAAGAACAATATCGCCAATTGCCGCTTTCAATGCGTGGATATTGCAAAGGATATTTCATCTTTAGGGCA
>NZ_DAOMOZ010000114.1:0-15225 GCF_035444585.1 Agriterribacter sp. | reverse complement strand
GAGGGCGCTTCCTTAAAAAAATAGCCGCCGCCTTTACCTTTCTTGCTATCCAATACACCCCCGTTTTTCAATTCTAAGAGTATATTTTCAAGGAATTTGAGTGGTATTTTTTTCTTTTTTGCAATTTCTGCAATAAGTATAGGCCCTTCTTTTTCTACCTGGGCCATATACATGAGCGCCTTAAAAGCATACTGGGTTTTTTTAGAAAGCATAATCCTAACCGGTTTTTAACAAACAGCAATATAATTGTAAAATCTGAATTTAGCACATGATGCCGGAAGAAGTATAGGCTGATTTTCGTCAGGAAAAAGAAAAAAGACCAGGATATCCCTCTCTTCCTTTACACTATAATATACAGGTAAAAAATTTTACACCTGTCTGTGTACATCCGTGCTGTCTGTGAGTGCCTGTATTTGTTTGCTCTTGCTCGCAGATAAACACGGGATATTATAGCCCCAGCACATCGCTCATTGTAAATACGCCGCGTTGCCCGTAGATGAATTCAGCAGCCAGCACGGCGCCCAGGGCAAAGCCCGAACGGTTGTGCGCAGTGTGAATGATCTCAATATCGTCTGTTTGCGAATGGTATTGGATACGATGGGTTCCGGCAGCCGGGTCAATTCTTTTACTGATGATCTGAAGATCTGACGCTTTATTTGTTTCTTTGTTAACCCATTGTTTTTTGAAAGGGCTAACCGCCAGTACCTGCTCGGCCAGCGTAATGGCGGTGCCGCTGGGTGCGTCTTTTTTTTGGGTGTGATGGGTTTCTTCTATAATAACATCATATTCTTTCTGGGCAGCCATCAATTGTGCCAGCTTTTTATTGACCTCAAAAAAAATGTTCACACCTATGCTGAAATTGCTGGCATACAGCAACGCACCATTTTGCGCTTTACAGTTCCATACAGCCTCTTCATAGCGGTTTAACCACCCGGTAGAGCCCGATACTACCGGCACTCCCGCTTCAAAACATTTGTTGATATTGTCAAAAGCGCTGTCGGGGCCGGTAAATTCAATGGCCACGTCGGCGTTGCCGATATTATCCACTGTATTGTCTTCCGTGTTGTCAATTGAAACTTTTAATACAATGCTGTGCCTGCGCTGAATGGCGATCTCTTCAATGGCATGGCCCATTTTCCCATATCCTATCAATGCTATTTTCATCTGTGCTTTATTTATTCAGGCGGCAAAGATAAACAGATTTAACGGGCCGGGGAAAGCCGGTTAACATGGTTTTTACCAATATTAAGCACAATGCCTATTCCTGCCGTGTTGGCAACCGGCATATATCCGGGTTTGATCTGCAGGCTGAGATCATCCGTAATGTTAAAATCTCTCAAATGCGCATCCACCGTGGCGTCCACCACATTCAGTCCCCATATTAAAATAAAGGCCAATACCGAATAATCCACATTCCTTCTGAATTCATTGCGGTAGTTCTGAAGCCCCGACTTATCCCCACGTTCAACCAGGGGTTGCAGCCGAACGTATACGTCTTTATACCTGGCGGTGTCCTTAGCCGATAAAACATTAAAAGCAAACCGCGTACGCTGAAACCATTTGAGATTATCAATGAACGTATACGTGGGGAAGGCCAGGGCGCCGTAAACAAGTGGCAGCTTCCAGTATTTCTTATTGTAAACCTGTCCTGCACCGGGTAATATGGCAGAGAGTAACGCTGCGGTACCCGCGGGGCTTCTTTTTTTTGAAGTGTCGGCGGGCACCACTTCGGGCAATGTATCCTTAATAACACTATCAGGCATTGTTAACAGGCTGTCTGCAGTTGGTGTTGTAATGGCCGTATCATTTTGTGCATTTAGCAGTTGTGTACAAAATGCCAGGAGAAATATCAGCAGCACGTGTTGCTTACGCATATCCATGATTACATTAAACAGCCGGAACATTCATTTTTTCCAGGATGGTATTGAGTTCCTGTATGGAAAAATATTCAATGGTAATGGCGCCGTGTCCTTTTTTATTGTGCTGCATCTTTACACGCGTACCATAGTGAGAGGCCAAGTTATCTTCAATTTTCCTGAAAGGAGCGGGGAGGGCAGCTTTTACCGGTTTTTTAACAGCAGCGGTTTTATATAATTTTCGAACAAGTTCTTCTGTTTGCCGTACAGACAGTCCTTTGTTTTTGATCTCATTAAAAATAAACAATTGCTGATCTACAGTATCAACGTTTACAATGGCGCGGGCATGCCCCATGCTGATCGTGTTGTTTCGTACTGCTATTTGTATATCCGGCGGAAGCTTTAATAAACGGATATAGTTGGTTACCGTACTTCTTTCTTTACCCATACGCTCGGCTACCTGCTCCTGCGTATATTCCAGCTCTTCCATCATCCGCTTATAGCTGATCCCTATTTCAATAGCGTTAAGGTTTTCGCGCTGCAGGTTTTCCAATAAGGCCAGCTCCAGCAATTGCTGATCATTGGCCTGCCTGATGTATACCGGAACGTCTTTTAACCCTGCAATTTTAGCCGCACGCCACCTTCTTTCACCGGCAATAATGCGGTATTTGTCGCCTGTTTTGGAAACCGTTAGAGGTTGAATGATATCATGTATTTGAATGGACTTCGCCAGCTCATTCAACGCCTGCTCATCAAAATGATGACGCGGTTGTTTGGGATTGACCTCGATCTGCTCAACAGGAACACGTATGGTAGTAGTGGCTTTTTCTACCACCCCTCCCTTCAAATGATCGCCACTGGTAGTTTTTAAGTCGGCATCAATACTTTGCAGCAGGGAGCGTATCCCTTTGCCCAAAGCTTCTTTTTTATTTTTATTGTTTGGAGTGCTGCTCATTGTCAAGAGTTAAGATTCTTTCTTCCTGTGGTATTTTTGTCATATTGTTGCGTTGCAAAACTTCTTTGGCAAGGTTGAGGTAGTTGATGGATCCCTTGCTTTCCGCATCATATAAGATAGCAGGTTTGCCCACACTTGGCGCTTCGCTTAAACGGGTATTGCGGTGGATAATCGTATCAAAAACCATTTCTTCAAAATGATGCCGTACTTCGTTCACTACCTGGTTGCAAAGGCGCAGACGGCCATCGTACATCGTCATTAAAATGCCTTCTATCACCAGTTCGGGGTTTAACCGGCTCTGTACAATTTTTATTGTGTTCAGTAACTTTCCCAGCCCTTCCAATGCAAAAAATTCTGCCTGTACAGGCACCACCACGCTATCGGCGGCGGTCAAAGCATTTACGGTAATCAATCCCAAAGAAGGAGAGCAGTCTATAACAATAAATTCATAATCACTCCTGATGGGATCAAGAATGTATTTCAGCACATTTTCCCTGTTCGGATAGTTGATCATTTCAATTTCGGCTCCCACCAGGTCAATATGCGAAGGAATTACGTCTAAATTGGGGATCTCGGTCTTTAATACAGTATCTCTTGCCGGCGTTTCGTTTACCATACAATCGTACAGGCTTTTTTGCACATTGTGCAGGTCAAATCCTACTCCTGTGGTACTGTTTGCCTGTGGATCAGCATCTACCAGCAACGTTTTTCTTTCCAGCACTGCCAAACTCGCGGCCAAATTAATAGCGGTGGTGGTTTTTCCTACCCCGCCTTTCTGATTGGCTATACCTATGATTCTTGCCATGTGTTGTTTACGTATATTATTATACTAAAAATACTTCCGGGTTTTGCCAAATGGCAAATGTAAATTATTATTTCTGCTGTTTTTCATTAAATGTCAAGGGTTTCACCGGGTTGCATCAGGTGCAGCTTCATTTCCTGGTCTGAAAACGCTTTCACTGCCTTTTCGTGATCAATTTTAATAAAGCCGAAAGTATCGTAATGAACCCCGATGATTTCGTTGCATTGTACAAAACGCGCTGCCTGAATGGCATCTTCAATACCCATTGTAAAATTATCGCCTATGGGCAGCACGGCAAAGTTCAATTTAGCGTACTGGGGAACCAGTTGCATATCCAGCGTTAATGCAGTGTCGCCGCTATAATAAAAGTTACCCTCTTCACTGGTAAATACAAAACCCATAGGATTGCCGCCGTAACTGCCGTCTGGCAACCCCCCGGAATGCTGGGCCACCACACATTTCACAGTTCCAAAATCAAAGTCCCATTTGCCGCCGGTATTCATAGGGTGTGTATTTGTAATTTCCTGGTCGTTAAGCCAAACATGAATTTCATAGCTGCAGATTATTTTAGCCCTGTTTCTTTCCGCAATGGTTATGCAATCGGCAATATGATCCTCATGTCCATGCGAAAGAAAGATATAATCGGCTGCTACCTGGTTTACATCAATGTTTTTTGCCAGATCATTGGGCGTTATAAAAGGATCGAACAGAATTTTTTTACCCTTTATCTGTACTGCAAAACAAGAATGCCCGTAATATGTAAAATGCATCATAGTATATTTAACGGTCCACAATTCAGTTTGATGGCTGAAACAGGTTTATCTTTGCCGGATAAAGGCTGGATCAACAGTGACATGTTGACAAAAATACAGTTTCGGTATAATATTCATTGAACAATTCATTCACAGTAGCCGATATTAAGATGCAACCAGATGTATATACCATTATTTCCGGCACCAACCGCCCCGGGAGTAATACCATAAAAGTGGCAAAGCAGTACCTGCGGTTACTTGAAAAAAAAGGAATATCGGCGCGGTTTATTTCACTGGAAGGAATGGATGTTAACAACAGGAATGAGGAACTGAAGCGGCTGGAAAAAGAAGTGCTCATCCCTTCCCGGAAATTTATTTTTGTAACTCCTGAATATAACGGGAGCTTTCCGGGGGTATTAAAGGCTATGATAGACAATACCGACATTGAAAAAGTATGGTGGGGCAAAAAAGCCCTGCTAACCGGCGTATCTACGGGAAGGGCAGGCAACCTGAGGGGGATGGAGCATCTTACAGGCGTATTGCATTACCTGAAAATGAATGTGCATCACAATAAACTGCCCATATCGGTGGTGAACAAATTATTGAACGGTGAAAAGGATATTGCAGATGAGGCAACATTAAAAATGATTGATGAGCAGTTGGAGGATTTTATACGGTTTTGAAGATGCAGGTTGCAAGTTCCATGTTGCAGAGGGATCGTTTCAATTTTGAACTTGTTGTTTTTTATTTTTGGTGCCGTTATATGGGGCTGGGATTTTTTTAATTTAATGGTTTATGGCTGTAATTGATTTCTGGCTTTTGCCTGTCAGGGTGAGGAACGAACCCTCTGTATTTATTGTTCTTTAGGTGCTTTGCATCCCCCCGGCTTCGGGCTTGGCATTATGAATCCGCCCCGGCGGACAGGTTTTCTTTGGTTCCTTTAATTTGGCTCCTGGTGCTTTTAAACATAACAATATGCGTCGTTTTTCGGGTTCATGGATCTTTATAATAATAATATTGTTGATTGACCTGTATGTTTTTCAGGCAGTAAAACTCACGGTACAAACGGCAACGCCTAAAATAAAATTTACTGTTTACGGGTTATACTGGGCGGTAAGCGCTGTGGTTGTTTTAACGCTTGCTCTTATTCCTTACCTTAATTTAGACAACTGGCCGAAGAGCTTCAGAACCTATTGGATGGCCACAATAATCGGGCTATTCCTTTCCAAAGCGCTGACCGTAATTTTTTTGGTGGCAGATGATCTGCGCAGGGTATTGCAGTGGGGAGGTGGAAAGCTGTTTTATCAGTATGTGCAGGGCGAGCCTTTTAAAGCAGCAGGTATTTCAAGGTCGGTATTCATGAGTTGGTTAGGGCTGGCGGTTGGCGGGGGGCTGATGGCAGCAATGATGTATGGGTTTGTTAACAAATACCGCTACCAGTTAAAAAAGGTGAAGCTTAATTTTCCTAATCTTCCCGAAGCCTTTAAGGGGTTGAAGCTGGTTCATATTTCAGATGTGCATTCCGGGAGCTTTACCGATAAAAAGGCAGTGGAGCATGGCGTTAAAATGATCATGGCGCAGGAAGCAGATCTTATTCTGTTTACCGGCGACCTGGTAAACGATCATGCCGGTGAGATGAATGATTATACTGAAATTTTTTCCAGGCTAAATGCGCCTATGGGCGTATTCAGCACACTGGGTAATCATGACTATGGCGATTACCGGCGATGGCCGAGTGAAGATGAGAAACGGCAAAACCTGGAGCGCTTAAAGCAGTTGCAGGCAAATATGGGCTGGCGCTTATTGATGAATGAACATGTGGTATTGGAAAGGCAGGGGCAGCAAATTGCCTTATTGGGTATAGAGAACTGGGGAGCCAAAGCCCACTTTCCAAAATATGGCAAGTTAAATGAAGCTTATGCAGGAGCAGAAAAATATCCGTTTAAAATTTTAATGAGTCACGACCCCAGTCATTGGGATGCACAGGTAAGACCCGAATACAGTGATATTGATCTTACGCTCAGTGGTCATACCCATGGAATGCAGTTTGGTGTGGAGCTGCCCGGCTTTAAATGGAGTCCGGTGCAATATGTGTATAAGCAATGGGCTGGGTTGTACGAAGCCGACAGGCAAAAATTGTACATCAACCGCGGATACGGATTTATAGGCTATCCCGGAAGGGTAGGTATTTTGCCGGAGATCACATTGATTGAGCTGGCGTAGGGGTGAGTAGTAAGTGGTGAGTGGTAAGTAGTAAGTGAACGAAATCTAAGACCCGAAACCTGAATGCTGAAAGTCCATAGCTGATGGCTCCAGGTATAACATTTTCCTTGCGTTTACTTAACAAAATACTCTGAAGCCTATATTGCAGATGGCATCATATTGGATTAGATTTAAGGCATAAAACTCCTTGTATGAAACGTATCATTTTTTTCGGAGCCTTTTTAAGCTTCTTCTTTATCGCTTCATCTTCATCTTCATTTGCACAGGGAATTAAGCTCGCCATTCATGCCGGCGCAAATATGGGCAAGCTGGAAGGAAAATCTTTTGAGGATGAATTTCAATTGGGTTATCATTTCGGTGTTGCACCCGAAATTATGTTCTCTCCGAAATGGGGCATCCAGCCGGAGGTGTTGTTCAGTCAAACCAATACCAGCACCTCAAGCAATTTTGAGGATATTTACAAAGTTTCGCTCAATGAATTAAAAGAGGTAAAGCTGAATTATTTAAGCATTCCCCTGATGCTTTCTTACCGCCCGGTTTCATTCATCACCCTGCAGGCCGGCCCGCAGTTCAGCATTTTAATGAATAATCACAGTACCTTTCTTGAAAATGGCAAAGAAGCATTTACAGATGGCGATTTTTCAATGGTGGGCGGCGCGCAGGTGAATATTTTAAAACTGAGGGTATACGGGAGATATGGGATCGGGTTAGCCAATATCAATGATATCGACAACCGGGACAACTGGAAAAGCCAGACCCTTCAGTTGGGCGTTGGAATAGCGCTTTAAAAAATAAAAAAATAATTATTCAGGAATCCGGATCATTGCATCCGGATTTTTTGTTTTTTTACTGGCATTATACTTGACCAAGGTATTAGCAAAGCTTTTCTGAGCGAGTTGGCTTTGAAAAGATGTCATATTGACTTTTGAACGGAAGATTATGAAAAGAAGCGATATTTTTTTGAGACCTGAAGATGAAATGGAGTTTATGCCCATCATCCCCCTGAATGAAGATGAAGCTGAAAATACAGACGAGATCAGCATTCCATCCGAATTGCCCTTGTTGCCTCTGCGCAATACCGTTTTGTTTCCCGGGGTGGTTTTACCCATAACGGTTGGCAGGGACCGGTCTATAAAAGCCGTAAACGATGTATACAGGACTGACAAACTGGTAGGCGTTGTAGCGCAAAAAGACAGTACGATAGAAGACCCGGAAGTAAATGATCTTGAAATTACAGGCACGGTAGCAAAAATAATCAAGCTCATAAAAATGCCCGACGGAGGAACAACCATCATCATCCAGGGGCGTAAAAGGTTTGCCATAGAAAAGATCACCGTTGAAGATCCTTATTTTAAAGCTACCATACGTTTGCTGGAAGAAGATAAGGTGAATATGGACAACGACCAGCATTTTGCTGCAACTGTAAGCTCTATAAAGGACCTTGCGGCGCAGATCATCCTCCTTTCGCCCAATATGCCTTCCGAGGCTTCCGTTATTTTAAAGAATATTGAGAATCCTTCTTTCCTTATTCACTTTGTAAGCAGCAATATCAGCAGCGATCTAAAAGAAAAGCAGGACCTGCTTGAAATGAATGATATAAAAGTAAGGGCCGAAAAATTAATGCACCTGCTTAACCGGGAGCTGCAGTTTGCAGAATTGAAGAACCAGTTGACCAACCGCACCAAAACGGAATTGGATAAGCAGCAAAAGGAATATTTTCTGCAGCAACAATTAAAAAGCATAAAGGAAGAACTGGGTGGAGATGTTAATGAAAGGGAGATAAGAGAAATGCAGAAAAAAGCAGATGCTAAAAAATGGCCGGATGCTGCAAAGGAAGCCTTTAAGAAAGGTATAGAAAAGCTGGAACGCATGCATGTTTCCACGCCCGACTATTCTGTGGTATACAATCACCTTGACCTGATGCTGGAACTGCCCTGGGATGAGGGAACCATAGATTCTTATGATCTTGGAAAAGCCAAAAAGATCCTCGATCGGGACCATTACGGCATGAACAAAATAAAGGAGCGCCTGCTGGAATACCTGGCGGTGTTAAAATTAAAGGGCGATATGAAAAGTCCCATTCTTTGTTTTGTGGGGCCTCCGGGCATTGGAAAAACATCTCTGGGAAGGAGTATTGCAGCGGCATTGAACCGGAAATATGTGAGGCTTAGCCTCGGCGGTTTACATGACGAAAGCGAGATCAGGGGACACCGCAAGACCTATATCGGTGCCATGCCCGGACGTATCCTCCAGTCTATACGGAAAGCAAGATCCTGTAACCCGGTAATTATTTTGGATGAGGTAGATAAAGTAGGAAGCGACTTCCGCGGTGACCCCTCTTCTGCCTTGCTTGAAGTGCTGGATCCCGAACAAAACCATACTTTTTACGATAATTATCTTGAACTCGAATACGATTTAAGCAAAGTATTGTTTATTGCAACCGCCAATGATATTCAGCATATTCAGCCGGCGTTGCGAGACAGGCTTGAGATCATTGATCTTAACGGGTATGCGGTTGAAGAAAAAGTACAGATAGCCAAACGGCATCTTCTTCCCAAGCAAAAAGAGCTCCATGGCTTAAAGAACCTGAATATAAAGGTGGGCGATAGTGTTTTGGAAAAAATAATTGAAGATTATACGAGGGAAAGCGGGGTACGGGAGCTGGACAGGCAGTTGGCTTCCATTATGCGTTCCTTAGCCAAAGAATATGCTATAAAAGAAAAGCTGAAGCCCAGTCTTACTATAAAAGATGTAGAAAGGATACTGGGTAGGCCAAAGTATAGCAACGATCTGTACAAGATAGCCAATATGGCCGGGGTAGCGGTTGGGTTGGCCTGGACATATGTAGGGGGCGACATCTTATTCATTGAAACCACTCAGAGCGATGGTAAAGGCGAGCTGAAGCTCACGGGTAACCTGGGTAATGTGATGAAAGAAAGTGCTACAACGGCATTAACTTACCTCCAGTCGAATGCCCGGAAATATGGTATAGATCCCGAGGCGTTTCAAAAAAAGAACATTCATATACATGTTCCCGAAGGAGCGGTGCCCAAAGACGGACCCAGTGCCGGCATTACCATGATGACCGCTATTGCCTCGGCGCTTACGGGGCGTAAAGTAAAACCATACCTGGCGATGACAGGAGAAATTACCCTCCGCGGACAGGTATTGCCCGTTGGCGGTATAAAGGAAAAAATACTCGCCGCCAAACGTGCAGGCATGAAAGAAGTGGTGATGTGCTGGCAAAATGAAAAAGATGTACAGGAAATCAATTCAGATTTTATTAAAGGCATGAAATTTCACTATGTTAAGAACATGCAGCAGGTGCTGGATCTGAGCCTGGTTTAGGCTATATCATTGATGTTTGGTAATATAATAAAGGCAATTTCAATATTTTTCTTGTCTGATGGGAACTTTTCTACGTATTTATACGACTATTGTATAATAGTTACCTTAAATACACCAGACATGATCAAAGTTGTGATTGCCGATGACCATCCCGAAATCAGAAATGCCTGGGCGCTCTTTCTTCAAAACCATGAAAACATCAATGTGGTAGGAATATGCGCCAATGGCGAAGAAGCTATAAAAAAGTAAAGGAATTACTGCCGGATATTGTGCTGATTGATATCAATATGAAGCCCCTTTCGGGCATTGAAACCACCCAAAAACTATCTCTTGACCATCCCGAAGTTAGAGTGATCTGTGTTTCTTTTCATACTTCACCTGTGTATATTAAAAAAATGATGGACGCCGGAGCGAAGGGCTATGTGTTTAAATATGCCGTTGCAGAAGATCTTATGCAGGCGATTGATGAAGTATACAATGGAAAGATTTTTATAGGCAGAGGGATGAAGTATGGAAATGATCAGTAATGCCCCGGTTCATTGCATCCCCGGTAAATTAAGATGTCTCTGGCGGCCTGCCCGGGGTACCCTTTTTTCATTTTCTGCAATTCAAGTATCTTTGCGCCCTTATGGGTATTTCAAAAACAGTAGCTTTCCATACACTGGGCTGCAAGCTCAATTTCGCCGAAACATCCACCCTTTCGCGCATGCTTGAGGGTGAAGGGTTTCAGAAAAAAGCGTTTGAGGATATAGCTGATGTATACGTGATCAATACCTGCTCTGTTACCGATAATGCCGATAAGGAATGCCGCCAGCTGGTACGCCGTATCCAGCGCAGATCACCACAAAGCCTTGTAGTTATTACAGGATGCTACGCGCAGTTAAAGCCCAAAGAAATTGCGGAAATAAAGGGTGTGGACCTGGTATTGGGCGCCGCGGAAAAATTTAACATAGCCGCTCATCTTAAAGAATTATCCAAGGGCGATTCCGCAAAAATATCCAGTTGCGATATTGAAGAAATATCAGGGTTCAACAGTTCATTTTCGCTAAACGACCGCACCCGCACTTTTTTAAAAGTACAGGACGGCTGCAGTTACAATTGTTCGTTTTGCACCATACCTATGGCAAGGGGTAAAAGCAGGAGCGATACAATTGCCAATGTGGTTACAAACGCAAAAGAGCTGGCGCAAAAAGGGGTGAAGGAAATTGTATTAACAGGCGTTAACCTGGGCGATTTCGGTATTAATGGAACAGCAGTAGATAAAGGTATGAGAAGGAATGAGAACTTCTTTCAACTTGTACAGCAACTGGAGCAGGTGGAAGGGATGGAGCGCTACCGCATCTCTTCAATAGAACCCAACCTGCTTACCAATGACATTATATCCTTTGTGGCAGATAGTAAAAAGTTCATGCCGCATTTTCATATTCCGCTGCAAAGTGGAAGCAACCGCATTTTGGGATTAATGCGCCGCAGATACAAGCGCGAATGGTATGCAGACAGGGTAGCAACCATCAAATCATTGATGCCGCATTGCTGCATTGGAGCCGATGTAATTGTGGGCTTCCCCGGTGAAGCAGAAGAAGATTTTAAAAACACCTTCGATTTTTTGCACGGGCTCGATATTTCCTATCTACATGTTTTTACCTATTCCGAAAGAGACAATACGGCGGCGCTTGCCATTAAGCCCGTAGTTCCCGTGCACACCAGGCACCAGCGCAATAAAACATTACGGAATTTATCGTATATGAAGATGCAATATTTTACGAAACAGCACTCCGGACAAACCCGCAAAGTATTGTTTGAAAGTTCGCATAAAAACGGCATGATGGAAGGGTATACAGACAATTATATAAGAATTGCTGCGCCTTACCGGGAAGAAATAATGAACAGCATCGTTGAGTGGACGATATAGAGGGCAATCTTTTAACAAGCGGCTTTCGGGCTCCGCCCTGTACAAATATTGGGAATTTGAAATTGAAGAATTGAATGCAGTTAACAGGCAATTGCACAGGCTCCCGGCGGTGTTATTGAATTAGGAGTGGAGAAAAACAGGTTTTAGAGTGGTTTATGATTTTTATAATACAGAAACGGAAAAAAATTTTGCCGAAACAATTCATCTCTTATCTTTGCACTCCCTTATAAAACAGGGAAGTTCTAAACATAAAGAGAGCATAGCTCAGTTGGTTCAGGGCATCTGCCTTACAAGCAGAGGGTCTGTCGCTGACACAAGAAAAAAGTTCTAAAAAATATTGGGAGCATAGCTCAGCTGGTTCAGAGCATCTGCCTTACAAGCAGAGGGTCCGCGGTTCGAACCCGTGTGCTCCCACAATACAGGAAAGGGTTTCATAAAAATGGAGCCCTTTTTGCTTTTTATACTGTTTTAAACATTTCAAAGGAGTATGAAAACGGCTGGCAGGCTTACGGAAATATCCCCAGTTCCGCATAGCTGGTACCCACTTTGTTTATCGCTACCACATAGGCCGCAGTACGCATATCCGGAATGGTGGGATTGCTTTTCCAGACATCTGTTATTTCCCTGGTAGCGCCGATCATGGTTTCTTCCAGCCCGCTGTATACCAGGTCCGCTTCATCGGGCCCGTGCATAATGATCTCCCGCTCCTTTGCATTTACTTCCTTGCCGGTCAGGTCCTCTATCTGGGTGAGTATAATGCTGTTTTGGTTTTCGGTAAACCGCTTTTCCATTCTGCCGTACCTCACGTGACTCAGGTTTTTTAGCCACTCAAAATAACTTACGGTTACACCTCCTGCATTGAGGTACATATCGGGCACCACCAATGTGCCTTTCTTTATAAAAATTTCATCTGCTTCAGGGGTAAGCGGACCATTGGCGGCTTCACCTATTATTTTGGCTTTAATACGGGGTGCATTTTCGCCGTTAATTACATTTTCCAGTGCAGCCGGTATTAAAATATCACAATCCAGTTCCAGCGCATCCTGCGAATGGAGAATATTGGTTGCGCCGGGAAAATTAAGGATGGTGCCTTCCTTTTTCCGGTGCTTCAATACTTCTTCCTCATTTAATCCATCCTCTTTAAAAATCGCACCTTCAAATTCTGCTAACGCAACTACCGTAGCACCCCCTTCGCGAAAAAATTTAGCGGCATGATAGCCCACATTACCCAACCCCTGCACAACCACCCGTTTTCCTTTAATGCCTTTGGGTAACCCAGCTCTTTCCATCATGTCCGGCATAGAGCATATTTCCTTTATGCCGTAAAAAACACCCAAACCGGTTGCTTCTCTTCGTCCGCGTACGCCGCCCTGCGTAACGGGTTTCCCGGTTACACAACCCAGGGCATCAATTTCACCGGGTTTCATGCTCGTGTACGTATCCAATATCCACGACATTTCTCTTTCACCTGTACCATAATCCGGCGCAGGAACATCGGTACCGGGGCCGATAAAGTTCTTTTTGATCAGCTCATGGGTATAGCGCCGGGTAATTTTTTCCAGTTCATAGGGCGTATATTTTTTGGGATCAATATTGATACCGCCTTTGGCTCCTCCAAAAGGAACGTTTACAATAGCGCACTTATAGGTCATTAGCGCTGACAGGGCCATTACTTCATCAAGGTTTACCGTGGTGGAGAACCTTATACCTCCTTTGCAGGGTGTTTTATGGTGAGAGTGTTGCACCCGGTAGGCTTTTACTACCTCAATTTTGTCGCCTATTTTAACGGGGAAGTGCATCCGGTATACCGAATTGCATTGTTTGATCTGTTCCAGTATTCCGGGGTCCCATGTTGTAAATTTTGCGGCTTTGTCGAAACTTGCTAAAACAGCATCGAAGAAACTATACTCCTGGTGAGTAGACATATAGCAATGTTTTTAAGGTTCCAATCGTGAATGCAATAGTAACCCCGGGCAGAGAAAATTATTGTTTTTGATTTTCTTTTTCCAGCCGGCTTACTTTTCTGTCAATGCTTATCAAAAAAAGGAGCAATCCAATAAAAATGACCGCAAGCACGGCCACTACCACATAAATCTTTCCGTTGCTGCGTAATCCATCCGCCATTTCCACTTTTTCCTGGGCATAAACACATTGTGCCGCAACAAATAACAGTACAGCAAAGAGTATCTTTTTTACAGATAAATTAAACATGTAAAAGGTTTTTATCTTCTATTTTACGAAACCGGATGATGATGGTACTGATCCAGATACCCAAAAGTATAAAGCCCGGTACAGCAGCCGGCCAGAAGATCATCCGCATTCGTGTGTCCATGTCCCTGGGATCGGCGCCGGGGTTTCCCATGCCACCGGGGTGCAGTGACTCCATCATACGGGGAATGATCCACAATGCAGGCAGCAGCATGACGAAAGCGAATATATTGTATACTGCGCCTACTCTTGCCCGTTTATCAATGTCTGTGATGGAATTTCTTAATACAAAGTAAGCCGCATATATTAATAAAGCTATCGCTGCTCCAATTTGCTTGATGTCGTTGCTCCATGGCTTGCCCCACGTATAATTGGCCCATATGGCACCTGTAACAATACCGAGTATACCATACAACATGCCGGTTGAGGCATACGAAGCTGCTTTGATGTCGCTCAATAAATCGGGATTTCGCAAAAAACGGATAGAGTGGTATACGGAGCAGCCGCATAACGCCATCATACCAAACCACATGGGCACATGAAAATAAATATTCCGTATGGTTTCATTCAGTATGGCTTTTCTGGGTACTCCCATCAAAAGACCGCCAAGCAATGCGTAAATCAATAGAACAATGCAGAGTATCTTCCACCAGGATCTTTTCATCCTTTTTTATTATTTAATGCCGCAAACCTACATCATTTTAATGAACAGGCAATGCGTTTAATCTTTCCATAAAAATGGAAAAAGGATGATGGCCATTATCATAACCAGCGCGTCTAAGCCGCAGAGGAGCCAAACCATATCGGCTAAAGCCCCTGCCTGGAATGCTTCTCCCAAACCGGCTTTGGAGATCCGCATCAGCAGCAGCAATTGGGGAATGATGATCGGAAAGCCCATGATCGCCATTAATGAAGCCTGTTGCTGCGCTTTTGCCGCAATGGCAGCCAGCATGGTAAATACAAGGCTCAGGCTTACCGATCCGATACATACTATGCCGGTAAATTGCCAGAAATTTACCAGTGGGTTGCCCAGGAGCGCACGAAAAAGTACCAGGCTGATTAAACTCATCAGCAGCATGATGAAGGTATTGTAGAGCAACTTGGCAATAATAAAATGCTGCGCTCCCGCAATGGCGTAAAAATACAGCATCCTTCCTTTGGTTTCCTGC
>NZ_DAOMOZ010000113.1:0-15230 GCF_035444585.1 Agriterribacter sp. | reverse complement strand
ATTCATAAAATTTAAATTGCATGTCAACACACATACCGGCCGGATATAAATGGTGGACGGGGGGGAAGAGCCCCTATAATGTAAGTTACGGGAAACTGATGATGTGGTTTTTTCTGGTGAGCGACACCTTTACATTCGGCGCCTTACTTATTTCTTACGGCACTATACGGGTAAGCCATAATTATTGGCCGGATCCCAATCATGTATTCAATACATTTCCATTCATGGGAGATGCCAACCTGCCGCTTGCGTTTGTGAGTTTGATGACCTTTATCCTCATCATGAGCTCCGTTACCATGGTACTTGCCGTTCACGAAGGACACAAAAGAAATAATAAGGGTGTGCAGAAATGGTTGCTCTGGACAATTTTGGGCGGCTTCATGTTCCTGGGCTGCCAGGCCTGGGAGTGGACGCACCTCATTACGCATACACACCCGGTTTTGATCGACGGACAAATACAGGAAATAGGAGCAACCATAAGGGAAAATCATTTTGGGCCAATAGTTCCCGGACTATTTCACGATGGCCACCAGGTTACCCTGCCGGGCCCTGTTGCCTTTGGGAACTCCTTTTTTGGAATCACCGGCTTCCATGGATTTCACGTTTCGATTGGGGTGTTCTTAAACATCCTGATGTATTTCTGGGCAGTGAATGGGCGCTTTGTTCGTTTGGGCCATTATGAGATGGTAGAGAAAGTGGGTTTGTACTGGCACTTTGTAGATCTGGTATGGGTATTTGTATTTCTTTGTTTTTATCTTATTTAACCGATTTATTGTATTAAAAGCATATGCAACACATGGAACATGCAACGCAACACCTGGCGGCATCGCCCGAGATAACTTTTCAGCACGAGCCTGCCCCCAATACAAAAAGGATCTGGAAAACCTTTTGGATACTGCTTTTTCTCACCATAGCTGAGCTTGCCCTGGGTTTGTCTCATTATGCTTTTCATGTAGATGGATGGTTATTGTTGTTTTTAAAGGGAGGAATGATTATTCTTTCTTTGTGCAAGGCCATTTACATTGTTTCTATATTTATGCACCTCGGCGATGAAGTAAGAAATCTTAAGCTTTCGATACTGGTGCCGCTATTGCTTTTTATATGGTTCATTCTTGCTTTTTTGTGGGATGGTGTAGCATATAAAAATTTGCGTAACAAATACAATGTCCCGGCTCCCACAGAGCAGGCTGCTCCCCACGATGTGCAGAAACCCGGAACACTGGATTAAAAAGTATTTCGAATCGTTTTCTCAGGAGGCTGTCTCAACAGGCCGGTATGGAAGATATGCCGCAAAGGCACAAAGTCCTGATCTTCAGATTTTATTTTCTTCGGGCGGGCGTCCGGTTCAGGTGGGTCTTGGTGGCAAAACATAACTTTTGAGACAGCCCCTTTTTTTGTAGATTTAAGTAAAATCTGCCGGATGCAAAAAGCGCTTTTTCTGATATTAAGTGGTTTGTTGCTGAACTGTTCTTCTACCAGGCAAATAGAAAAGCGCTACACTGCCGACGATCAAACTGTTTTTTCGTTGCTGGAACGGTTAAAAAAGAATGCGGACGATAAGGAGGCCGCAGCTTTGCTGCCCGATGCCTACAGGCAGGCAGCCAATGTACGCAAAGCCATAAACAGCAATACCTATAATAATAGGGGTGCCGGCGACCGTTGGATGGAGATCGCTGATCAATTGCAGGTTGCCGCCCAAATGTACAGCCAGATCAAGTCTATACCCGCGGCTGCTGAATTGATCCCCAACCCATGGGATCCTTCCGTTAAAATACAGGAAGCAAAGCAAAAAGCGGCTGAAGAATATTATAACCGGGGAATTCATTATTTGTCGTATAACAACCGCCCTTACGGACAAAAAGCATATGAGATGTTTGTCAAGGCCAACAATGCTTATCCACATTACCGTGATGTTGAGGATCTTATGCAACAGGCGCAGGAGCTGGCAACAATTAAAGTAGTGGTGCAGCCGGTAAATTATTATAACAATAGCTGGCGCTACTGGGGTTTCGATAACGATTACCTGCAGTATACCATGGTTCGCGATCTCAATAACGCGTCTTATAACAATACCCGTTTTTACACCAACAGGGAGGCGGAAGCCAACTTTATAAAAGCAGACAGGGTTGTGGAGCTGAACTTTAATGATTTGTATATCGGCAGTGTGTATGCCGACAGGTACACCATACAACGATCTAAAAAAATAGAGATAGGGCAAACCAGGTCTGTTCCTGCAAAGCCTGTTTATAAAACCGTTAAGGCTACCGTATATGTAAGCCGGAGCATATTACAGAGCCGGGCTTCATTGGATTGCCGCATTTATGATTGGGTGAGCGGTCGCAATATACTATCGGATCGCTTCCATGATAATTATACATGGCGGCATGAAACGGCGCGCTATACCGGTGATCAGCGGGCATTGGAAGCTTCAGACCGTAACCTCATCAATAACGCGGCGACTGTTCGTCCGCCTTCCAGGGAGGAGCTGGCAGCAAGACTGGTGAACAACTGTTACAATCAGTTGCTGAACAGGATCCGCAGCGGAGTGAGTTTTTAATGGCGCGTGGTTGGTGAATGGTGAGTGGTGAGTGGTGAGTGGTGAGTGGTTGGGAGTTAAAATTCACTATCTTCTGTCCGAAGGGTGGCCGGGCTTCACTGCTAACAATAGCATACAGGCTTCGGGCTCTGCTTAAAAGTTGATGCTCCTTTTTCTGGCCACCACTTCCCATTGGGCAACGATCTGTTTATTTTCCACTACATAGGCCTTATCATACAAAGCAACGGTGGGGCATATGTGTACAGGAACACCGTATAGTATATCGCCGGTACGATACTGAGCGGCGTTAGCTACGCGCAATACCAAATGTTCCTCGCTTTGTCCTGAAGGTACCACATCCGGGGCATTTAAAAAATGAACACGTGGCAAAGGATTTTCTGCGGCCACCGATTTATGCCCGAGATCGGTGCAAATGGTATGCTCATCTACTATGGAAATTACTCTGGTAATAACGAGCGCTGCATATTCAAATGGCTCATCGGGAAAAGCATGCTTATACCCCCAGTCGGAAAAAACAAAAGTGCCGGGGCTGCATTCTACATGTTGGCGGTGGGCGTGTGTTGGAAAAGTAGGTGTGCCACCCATTACAATTTTTAATGAACGCTGATATTTTTTTGCGATCTCCCCGTGTAATACAGCCACCCGCCGAAATCCTTCATCACTCTTTTGCTGCCGTAAATTGGTGTCGGTATCCCGTATATGACCATCATAGCCATGCAGTCCGGCCAGTTGTACATGCTTTAACGACAGGATAAACGCAACAAGCGGCAATGCTTTTTCCGGTACAATACCGGTCCTGTTCATTCCGATATTCAGGTCTATAAAAACATTAATTACAATACCCTGCTCCCCGGCCACCCTGTTGATGTGTTTGGCGCCTGCTTCACTGTCTGTTAAGCATGCAAAATGAACCGAAGGATATGCTTTAATAAGATTTGCGAATCGTTCTGCTTTAGGACCAACAGGCTGGTAAGCGAGCAGTATATCCGGTGCTCCTGCCGTTGCCAGCATTTCGGCTTCGGCAATAGTAGCGCATTTGAATTGGGTTATGCCTTCTTCCAGCATCATAGAGCATACCTCCGCCATTTTATTGGTTTTAACATGCGGGCGCAGCATGCGCACATCATTTACCATGCTTTTAACCAGGCGGATGTTTTCTTTTACCCGGTCTTTATAAACCAGCAATGCAGGAGAATCTATAGCATCAATAGCATCAACAGCGTACCATTCACTGGTTGAGCGAACAGGATCATTCATATTTTTTTATTTAATCGTACAGTTCAAATACGGCTTCTATTTCAACGGGTATATTACCCGGCAACGATCCCATTCCTACTGCGCTGCGTACGCCCACACCGTTTTCTTCTCCCCATATTGATGCAAACAATTCGCTGCAGCCATTGATCACGTAGGGCTGATTTTCAAATTCGGGGGCACAATTTACCATGCCCAGCACCTTAATGACCCGCTTAATATTGTTGAGGCTTCCAATATGGGCTCTTATGGTTGCCAGCATGGTGAGCGCTACCTGCTTTGCAGCCAGCTTGCCCCGTTCCTTATCCATATCCTTTCCAATGCGCCCTTTTATAAGGGTTTGATCTTCCTGCACAGGACCATGTCCTGAAAGATAGAGATGATTGCCGTCTATGAGGCAGGGTTTGTAAACGCCCATTGGTTTGGGCGCCGGTGGTAGTGTTAATCCCAAACGAGCCAGACGTTCTTCGGCGGTTCCTTCTTCCATATAATAGAATTTAGTTTTTTACAAATATATTCAACAGCTACATGTTAATGTAAGGTATAAATCTTTTGTACATTTATAGACCATTTCATTTTTGAATAAAAAAAAACATTTTATGTACAACCGGCTTTTCAACGCAAAAAAAATATTCCTGGCAGCAGCATTGCTCGCAATTGCCCTGCCCGTATTTGCGCAGGAGATCGGGGTGCAGTTGTACAGCTTCCGCAAACAGTTGCCGGGGAATGTACCTGCCATGCTGGAGAAAATAAGCAGCATGGGCATTAAAGAGCTGGAAGGTGGCAGCAGCTATGGGTTACCGGTAGATGAATTTAAATCCCTGCTGAAGAAAAACAATCTGAAAGTGATCAGTGTGGGCGCCGATTTTGAGCAACTGGCTAAAAACCCGCAGGCATCTGTTGACCTGGCCAAAACCTATGGCGCAAAATACGTGGTTGTGTTCTGGATCCCGCATACAGATGTTTTTACAATTGATGACGCTAAAAAAGCAGTGAATGTATTTAATACCGCCGGAAAGCTGTTGAAAGAAAATGGCATTGCTTTATGCTATCATGCACATGGGTACGAATTTGGAGCCTATGGTGAGGGAACATTGTTTGATTACATGGCAGAAAAGCTTAATCCTGCCTATGCCAATTTTGAAATGGATGTATTCTGGGTAAAACACCCCGGGCAGGATCCGGTAGCATTGCTTGAAAAATATCCCAAACGCTTTCCCTTAATGCATCTTAAAGACAGGAAGCCCGGAACAGAAGGCAACCAAAAGGGTGAGGCCGATGTAGAAACCAATGTGGTACTGGGGACCGGCGATGTGGGCATTGCCGCCATAATGAAAGCTGCAAAAAAAGCCGGTGTAAAACATTATTTTATCGAAGACGAATCATCCCGTTCGGTTGAGCAGGTGCCGCTGAGCCTGGCGTATCTGAGATCACTGAAATAAAAAAAATACACCGCGAAGAATCGCGGTGTCTCATATACTTAAAACTCCAAAACAATTTTACCGGATGTTTTAAAAATACACCGTGAAGAATCACGGCGTCTGTATACTTAAAACTCCAAATATTTTTCTTATATATTTTTTATAAGGTTGATGAATCATGGAGCTGTCTCAAAAGTTATGTTTTGCCATTAAGGCAAGAAAATAAAATCTGAAGATCAGGACTTTGTGTCTTAGTGCCTGCCCCCGTCCGACTGGTGCCATCCCCGCTATACTGTATGCATTCACCTCTTACACTTTGTTTATTTTTGAGAATGAGATTGAACAAAGGGTAAGATGGAGCTTTCCTGTTATTGGGAATTGTTCCAATAAATTGCTGCAACCCGTTCCGGGTGCAAATTTTATTTAACAGGAAATGGCTGATGCATCGGCATCGGGCGGCTGCCAGGGAGAACTGACAGAGACGGAAAGAAGCGGGCTGGCGCCTCTAATTATCCAATGGGGAACAATATTGCTTATTGCTGCAATTGACCAGTCTTCGGCTTGCTGGCTGATATAATCACCGGCAGAAAACTGGAATAACAAGGAAGAGTGAGATGATTTTGTATTGGCGGTATCTTTCTGCAGATCATTTACCAAACTAAAAAATTCATCACGGGCTGTATTGATCTTTGTTTTTATTTTATCAGGAATGCAAAGCAGCACCAGCGAATCGTTAAATATTTTGCGCTTTACGTATTTGTAGTGTACGCCGTCAATATCTATCTCGCCGTCGTATCTTTCAAAATCACTCCAGTTGCTGTGATAAGGCAGATTGATGGGGATTTTTACTTCTACAAGATCCTTTTCATCATACTGCTGCTGATCTAATCTTACTTCCATTTTTGTATTTTCCTGAACTTCCCAGTATTGCAACAGTAACCTGTAACCGGCAAGGTTAAAGAGAAAGATCAGGATCAGGAATATGGCACTGAGCTGGCGCAAAATGGATTAATTAATCTTTTATATGTTGTAAAAGCAATTGCAATATAAATCTATTTTATTAAAAAAAGAACAAGTTTTACGACGGCGAATAGTGCATGCCCGCCCGGCTGAACGCCGTTCGGACGGGGTGAAGGGTGAAAGATTGTGAGAGGTGAATGGTGAATAGTGAAGGTGAGATTCACTATTCACTAACCGCAATTACGCTGATCTCTACATTCACGTTTTTGGGCAACTCCTTAACAGCTACTGTTTCCCTCGCGGGAAAGTTATCTGAAAAATATTTCCCGTATACTTCGTTCACAATGGTAAACAGGCTCATATCTGATAAAAAAATTGTTGTCTTCACTACATGGTTAAAGTTTAGCCCGGCCTCGTGCAGAATGGCTTCTATGTTTTGCATTACCTGTGTTGTTTCAGCTATAGCATCCTTTGCTTCAATATTTCCTGTACGCGGATCAATAGCTATCTGTCCGGAAACAAACAGCAGGTTACCCGCCATTACCGACTGGCTGTAAGGGCCGATGGGAGCAGGTGCATTTTGAGTGTTGATAACCGTTTTGTTCATGATGATGTGTAGGTTGATAAAAAACGCAAAGGTACTCAATATAGGAATGCTTGCCGGACTGAGATTGATCCAGGGTGCAGGTTACAAGTTGCGGGCTTCAGGAAAATGCTGTTGGCAACACGATGGATCCTCAGCCCTCACCTTTTTGAAGTTTTAAGTTTACTTTTGATAAATGCTAAAAAATTGAATGGAATGGCAATGCTGTTACATATTGACACTGCGTTGGAAAAATCCTTTGTGGGGCTGGCGTGCGATGGTTTATTACTGATGGAGTTGAGTAATACGGTACAGCACGATCATGCAGCTTTTGTTCAGCCTGCCATCAGGCAAATTATGGATAAATGCGGTGTGTCGATGAATGATATTGATGCGGTAGGCGTAACCATTGGCCCGGGTTCTTATACGGGATTGCGTGTAGGTATGGCCAGTGCCAAAGGAATATGTTATGCATTGAGCAAACCTTTGGTGGCAATAACAACAACTGAGGCAATGACAGCTGCAGCTATTGAAGCATTTCCGGGCTTTGATGCCTATTGCCCGATGATAGACGCCCGCCGCGATGAAGTGTATGCAGCCCTGTATGAGCCCACAATGAAAGTGGTTTTACCACCCCATGCCATAGTACTTACTGTAGATTTTTTTGCACAGGAACTGGAGCATAAAAAAATCCTCTTTTTTGGAACAGGCGCGGCTAAATGGAAGCAGATGCCGGTATTTAATGCCAAAGCCTCGTTTGAAAAAACAGAATATAAAGGAAAACACTTAGCCTGCCTTTTCCATAACTCCTTTAAAAACAATCTTTTTTGTGACCTTGCTTATACAGAACCGTTATATGCCAAAAATGTTCATTTTGCGGGAGGAAAAAACGGAAAATGACCATTCATACTATTTTATTACTTTAACATGGTATGGGGGCTTTATTTGTATTTTCGGTTATATCTTTGCACTTGATATATTAATGATTAAATTTTAAAGTTATTATTCCTATGACAGGCCTTACAAATCCATACACAATGGTGTTGAGCGGATCAGCGCAGGAAAATGCCTCCGAGTTAAGGATTGACTTTCTTAATGTAAAAAAAGCTGCCCTCATTCTGAGAGCGCTTAACCATAAGCTCAGGCAGCAAATGATCCAGTTGCTGGATGAAAAGCAAAAAATGACGGTTACTGAGTTATACGTACAATTGAGGCTGGAACAGTCAGTTGCATCACAGCACCTGGCCATTTTAAGAAGAGCCGGTATGGTAAATACTACCCGTGAAGGCAAATTCATTTACTACTCGGTAAACCATAAACGCCTGGCCGAAATA
Organism: Agriterribacter sp.; assembly: GCF_035444585.1. GTDB lineage: Bacteria > Bacteroidota > Bacteroidia > Chitinophagales > Chitinophagaceae > Agriterribacter. The sequence continues at coordinate 7,121 of NZ_DAOMOZ010000113.1, read as the reverse complement.
TACCATTTTGTGGAGCAACTGTTAAGTTAATACTTATTGATTTTTTATGAACGGTTGGTGTATTATTTTCATCAACCGTTTTTAATTTAAACGCATTTAAGCGGTATGTCTGAAATGTTGTATTCCCCCGGTCGTGCTTTTACGGTGCGGCAACTAAAGGAGTTCCTGGATCATAATGAAAAAGCGATAATAGTTGACACAAGGAAGGTCTCCGCTTTTACAGAAGGATTTATACCAGGCTCTGTTTTTATCGGGAGGGATGGAAATTTTATAGAATGGGCTGTGAATCTGCTGCCCACCGATAAAACGATTGTTTTAATTGCTTCCACGGGAAAAGAAGAAGAATGCCTTGCACTGCTGGTAAATGCGGGGTTTAGAAACGTGGCCGGTTTTCTTGATGGTGGGTTTGAAGCATGGAAAGAGGCGGGTGGCGCGGTTGATATGATCATTGATGTTGATGCCGGCGAACTGGCAATGGATCTGCCTTTTGACGAAAACCTCATAGTAGTTGATGTGCGTCGCCCGGTGGAATATGCAGAAGGTCATGTGAAGGATGCCTTAAATCTTCCCCTGATCGATATGAAAGATCCGGGCAATATTGCTCAGCTAAATGAAAGAGATAATCTGTACCTGCATTGTGCACGCGGATACCGGAGCGTTATTGCTGCATCGTTGCTTAAACTGCAGGGCTACAACAACCTGCGGAATATTACCGGTGGATGGGAATCAATAAAGCATACCCGGGGGATTACGGTGGTAAAAGATCCGGGGGCGTTGAATTAGGGTACAGGTTTCAGGTATGAGGTTTCAGGTATGAGGTTTCAGGTATGGGGTTTCAGGTTTCACGGAAATCACCCTGCAACTCACTCTCCTCCCAATCCTCCTTTGCCTTTGTATAATTTTACAGGACCGTTCAATTTTACTTCAAGCACTGTCATATACCCATCTGTGGCGGTTTCGGGAATTTCGTCAATGTATACCAGACCCGGCACCGGGCTCCACGAAATTTTGCCTACAATTTTATGCTTCAACAACTGGTCTGTTCCTACTATCCTGATGCTTTGGATGGTATTGTACAGCCCTTTGATCACCGGCTTACCCCGGTTAAGCGCCGGCACAAAGAGATAGAGGGTGGAAGAATCTTTGGAAATGGTGCTTGGCCCGTAAAAATGCCCCGGCGGCATACCGGCTTCCGTGTCAAAAATGGCTCCTTCATGCTTATGCGTCCATTTCCCCAGCTCCTTTAATAAATGCACCTGTTCGGTGGGTATCCAGCCATCCTCCCTTGGACCAATATCAAACAGCAGGTTGCCGCCATTGCTGATCACATCAGCAAAAATAGTGATCAGTTCGTAGGGTGTCTTATAAGCGCTGTCGTCCGGGTGGTATCCCCAGTTGTTGTTGGCTGTCATGCACAATTCCCATGGATTGAGCGAAGGGCGGGTAATGGGAAAGTTTTGTTCGGGTGTTTCATAGTCGCCGAAGCCGGCAAGCCTGCCGTTAATGATGGCGTTGGGGTTATTTTCAAGGATCATATTCCTTACTTTCTGCGCCTGCCATTCTGCTGCACTATGTTCCCAGTCGCCGTCAAACCAAAACAGATCGGGGTTGAATTTTGTGCTCAGTTCCTGTATCTGCGACTGGTAAAACGCCAGGTAACGGTTCCATCTTGCAGGGTCATCTTTTATTTTGTAGCGGCTGCTGTCTTTTAAAAAGCCCGGGTAATCCTGGTGGCTCCAGTCCAGTATCGAAAAATAAGCCCCTGCTTTAAGTCCGGCATTGCGCAATGCGGTAAAAAAAGGCGTGAGCACATCTTTCCTGGCGGGTGTTAATTTAGCCGTGCTCATATTATTGGCCTTCGTATCCCATAGAGCGATCCCATCATGGTGTTTGGTGGTTATTACTGCGTAGCGGGCGCCTGATTCTTTGATAAGCTTAGCCCATGCATCCGGATCATAGTTTTTGGCAGTAAAGCCATTCAATTGCTTCATATAGTCGGCATACAACATCTTTTTGTTATGAAAGGCCCAGCTTTCATCAACCCCGTTTACGGAATATATGCCCCAGTGAATAAAAATACCCAGTTTGGCATCTTTGAACCATTGCATTTTAGCCTGGTTATCATTTACAGTGTTTTGTGCCTGCAAAGCAAAGCAGGTCAGTACCAGCATTACGGAAATAAATGAGCGCATTATTGTGTGTATTTTTTCAGACACCTGATGGCGCCAGCCTTCCAAATGTCTTTGTTTTAAATAAAGGTACTAATACACAAAGTCCTGATCTTCAGATTTTTTTTCTTCGTGTTTCGTGGTCTTGGCGGCAAAACATAACTTTTGAAACAGCCCCGGCGGCAATGTGGAAATCTCAAAAAAGGAGACAATTTTCAAAAAGCTTCCCAAAAATATGACCGCGGCATTTTAATTATTTTGAAAATTTATCCTAAACATATTGTTTTTAATGAAAAAGTTATTTTACTTTAACATATTATTTGAAAATAGTTAACCATATTTTAATAAAAATGGCGGGCAAGACTCAATTATATAGGAAAAGAATAATAAACCATCTTTATTTTTCAAGGATGCTTTCCTGTGCAGAAGTGAGTGAGAAAATTGAAAAGAGCCTTTCTCTTACAACAAAAATATTAAACGAACTGGTAGAAGACGGGTACGTGATCGAAACCGGGTACGCTCCCTCAAGCGGGGGCAGGCGGCCGCAGATGTATTCGCTTAAGCCCGATATCATGTATACGGTATCGGTTGCCATGGATCAGTTTGTTACCCGTTTGGCAGTAATGGATATGCAAAACCGGCATATCGGAAAAATTGAAAGCCTGGAACTGAACCTTGCCGTTAACCCCGGATCACTGGATGTTATTACAGACAGGATCAACGATGTAATTGACAAATCGGGGATACCTAAAAATAAAATTGCAGGGATCGGTATCAGTATGCCGGGATTTATTGATGCAAAGGAAGGCATCAACTATTCATTCCTTACAAACCGCCAGGGTACCATCACCTCTTTTATTGAGGGTAAAACCGGAATACCGGTTTTTATTGATAATGACTCGAGTCTTATTGCTTTGGCCGAATTAAAGTTTGGTGCCGCCCGCAATAAAAAAAATATAATGGTAATTAATGTGGGGTGGGGTATTGGACTGGGCATGATATTAAACAATACTTTGTTCAGGGGTGACGATGGTTTTGCGGGCGAGTTCAGTCATATCCCGCTTTTTCAGAATGGCAAGCTCTGCAGTTGCGGCAAAAGCGGTTGCCTTGAAACAGAAGCTGCATTGACCGCAGTAATTGAAAAAGCGCTGGCAGGCTTAAGCTCCGGAAGGACTTCGGTATTAAAAAAACCGGATCTGGAAGCTTTGAATCCTGAAGATGCAGGCGATGCCATTATTGCTGCGGCGGGCAAAGGAGATCGTTTTGCTGTTGAACTGCTGTCTGAGGCAGGTTATAATATCGGGCGCGGTATTGCTATCTTAATTCATTTGCTGAACCCCGGACTGGTGGTGCTGAGCGGAAGAGGGTCTTCTTCCGGCAAAATACTGCAGGCGCCTATTCAGCAGGCATTAAATGAGCATTGTATACCGCGGCTTGCCGCTAATACAGAAATTATAATCTCGGAACTGGGGCATGAGGCGCAGCTTATAGGTGGCGCTGCCCTGGTAATGGAGAAATATGAGAAAGGAATGGCACGCAAAAATAAAATTCAGGAAGCTGCCTGAGAAGAACCCTTAAACAAAATTTGCAACTAAAACCAACAGAGATGAAATCAAATGTTAAACGTCTGTTGTTAATGCTTTTTATGGCATTGCCGGCGGTGTATGTTTTTGCCCAGCAAGTGAGAAATGTTTCCGGAACCGTATCCGATGAAAACGGGGCATTGTTGCCGGGTGTATCGATTGCAGTAAAGGGAGCAAACGCCATTGCTGCTACGGATGCCAGCGGGCATTTTAGTGTATCATTAACGGCTTCTCAAAATGTGCTTGTATTTTCTTCTGTGGGCTATGAAACCACAGAAGTAACCGTGGGAGCACAAACCACTTTGTCTGTAATACTCAAACCGAGTATAACAGAAAGTGAAGCGGTTGTAGTAACAGCATTGGGCGTATCCAAACAAAAAAGGCAGTTGGGGTATTCTGTAACAGAGGTTAAAGGTGCCGAGCTGTCCAAAACCAATGAGATCAATCCTATTAATGCCTTACAGGGCCGGGTGGCAGGCGTGCAGATCGACATGGGAGGCGCCGGCGGCTTGATGGCCAACTCCAAAATTATAATTCGCGGTAACTCTACCCTCGGAACCAATAACCAGCCCATTTTTGTTATTGACGGGGTAATTATGGACAACGATATTTTTAGCGGTAACGGCCGCGACTTCGGCAATGACCTGAAAAACCTGAATATGGAAGACTTTGAAAGTGTATCCGTATTAAAAGGATCTGCAGCCGCCGCCCTCTACGGCACAAGAGCTGTTAACGGTGTCATTTTAATTACCACCAAAAAGGGTAAACAACGTGAAGGTATCGGCATAACGGTTAACCAGTCGGTGAATATAACCGATCCTTATGCGGGGCCAGACTTCCAGAATGAATTTGGCGGAGGTACGGTGGGTGATTTTTTTACAGATGCAAGAGATCCTAACTATAAGCCCACTGAAAGATGGACCACCAAGGTTTTTCCTACAGATCCCGTTACAGGACTTCCCTATATTGACAGGGGCGTTGGGCGAGAATTGGAAAACTGGGGTCCCCGGATGCTGGGGCAGGATGTAATTAATTATGATGGTACGCCTACCAAATATCTTCCCCAACCCAATAACTTCCTCGACGCTTTTCAAACAGGCGTTGGCTATAATACCAATGTGGCCATTGACGGGGGAACAGAAAAATCAACATTCCGTTTATCCTATAACCGCAATGAGGCCGAAGGTGTGGTAAGCAACAACAAGTTCACCAAAAATGCATTTGACTTGCGGGTTACGCATAAGTTCACCAAATTCCTGGAAGTGGATATGACTGCGGCTTATACTGATTTTAACGGTAAGAACCCGCCGCGCCTGGGCGGACTGGATGCCTTTGCCTCCTATAATTTTGGCAAGCTGTATTCGTGGATGATGCCCCGGAATTATGATACCAAATACTGGTCTCAAAGGGAGCATTACACCAGCCAGTTCGGCGGTGTTCCCAATCCCGGCAACTCTGCCGAAACCAACCTGGCGCCGGAAACGAGATTCTGGTTCTCCTTATATGAAAATAACTATTTCCAGAAGGAGCAGCTGCTTCGTGGACGTGTAGCCTTTACTGTTACATTAACCGACTGGGCGAAGCTGATCCTCGAAGGAAATATTAATAATATCTATACCCGGTCGGAAAGCAAGGAACTGGGGCAGGGACAAAACTTTACCGGTGGCTTGTATTCACTCGGATTTCAAACCAAGGAAAGCAATATGCAGAAATGGATGCTGATGATGAATAAAGATATTAACCCCGATCTCTCCATCAGTGGTTATATAGGAGGCGAATCGCAACGCTATAAAACCACATATGAAAACAGTTCAACCAGCGGGGGATTAAGCTACCCGGGTAACTATTATATAGCCAACTCGGTTAATCAGCCCACAACAAATGCAGGGATCAGGAACCGCAGGAGCTTCAATTCATTATACGCCAGCGCCGATATAGGATATAAAGACATGTTGTACCTGCAGGCTACCTGGCGTGGCGACTGGTCTTCAACTTTAACCTATTCCAACGGTACGGGTAATAATTTCTATACCTATCCGGCAGTAAGCTTGTCGTGGATATTCAGTGAAACATTCAGGAACAATCTTCCTTCCTGGATCAGCTATGGTAAATTAAGAGGAAACCTTGCCGCATTGGGCGGCGATACCGATCCCTTCCGGATCAACCCCGGCTTTGCATTTAATGGGTATAGCGCAGCCAACGGGCAAACCGTTCCGCTGTCAACCTACAGCTCAGGTTCTGTATTGCAGCCCAACCTGAAACCCCAGCGTAAAATATCAAAAGAAATCGGACTGGAAATGCGGTTTCTCGCAAATCGGTTGGGCTTGGACGTGAGCATATACCAGGACAATACCAAAAACCAGTTGCTGGATATTGGCACGCCAACAGAATCCGGTGTGAGCACCATATTTATCAATGCCGGTAATATACGCAACAGGGGTATCGAAATTGCATTAGATGCCACTCCGTTAAGAACAAAAAGCTTTAGCTGGAATACGGCGTTTAATTATGCCGTTAACCGTAATATGATCGTAGAGCTGTATCCCGGCAGAACAGAGTTTAACCTGGGCGCCAACATTGGTGAGATCAGCACCTGGGCTGTGGTAGGCAAATCATACGGTACATTGCGTACACAGATTCATTCTACCGCTTTTGAGGGTACGGATAAAAATGACCCCCGCAACGGCTTACCCGTTTTTACCTGGCGCTCTGATTCCAGAACAGCCTTCCCGGCCAGGAGCAATGTATGGCAGGATGTAGGTGACATTAATGCTAAATTCCGTGCGGGTTGGGACAATACGTTCAATTATAAGAATTTCAGCCTGAATGTATTGTTAGACGCTAAAATAGGAGGCGACTTTGTATTGCTGAGCTACCGGTATGGAACGCATACAGGTGTATTCCCCAATACGCTTCCGGGAAGGGATGCTCAAAACGGAGGCATCCAGTGGACATCACAATACGCTAATGATGGCGGCACTTATGATGATGGTATCATTCCCGAAGGTGTTTTCGCTCCGGGTCAAATCGTGGATGCGCCCGGCGGCGGCACCGCCGATGTAGGTGGCATGACGTACCAGGAGGCATATGACAAGGGATTGGTTGAGCCTTCCCATCTTCCCCAGTTCTATTATCGCTATGGTTCCTCTTCAACCGGGGTAGCAGATTTCTGGGTGCTTAAAAATTCGTGGATATCGCTGCGGCAGGTGGCATTATCTTACCGTATACCGGCTAAGTTTTATGAAAAGCTTAAGCTGAATGCATTGTCTTTATCTGTTATTGGCCGTGATCTGCTGTATTTGCACAACACGTTGCCTTATAATTTTAACCCGGCTTCCAACAATTCAAACAACACGGCTTATTCCGGCGA
>NZ_DAOMOZ010000112.1:0-15354 GCF_035444585.1 Agriterribacter sp. | reverse complement strand
TGCAGTGCGAACATAAAGGTCATTACAAGCGGTTGTTCATCAAGTCGAAGGTAATTGAACTGCTGATGTTGCAATTAGAGCAGTATGAACAGGAGCCTGCACCCGATATGCCGGAAGAGCTGGGCGAAGCAAATATTAAAAAGATGCACCTGGCAAGGGAGATCATCGCTTCCAATCTTTCCCGCCCCTGCTCCATTATTGACCTGGCGCAACAGGTAGGTACGAATGATTGTTACTTAAAAAAGAATTTTAAGCAGGTATTTGGCACCACCATTTACGGCTACCTGCAAAAAGAGCGGATGGAAAAAGCGAAAACGCTGCTGTTAGCAGGTAACAAAAAAATAGCCGAAGTGGCCAGAATAGCAGGGTACAAACATGCTTCTCATTTTACTACAGCATTTAAAAAATATTTCGGGTATCCGCCCAATAAGATCAGGTTGGGGATCCTCTCCCTTTTTTACGACATAGCTTCTTTTTTTTATTGTGAATTATCACTTTTGCAAGCGGCTGTTGTTTAAAGCCTTTTTTCAGGGATATTTTTAAGCTATACCTTTGCGCATTACTTCCCTCAATACATGAATACATTACGCACGATATTGGTGCACTGCACCGATGAGAAAGGATTGATCTATAAGATCACCCGGGTACTATATGAAAACGGTTTGAATATCGTAAAGAACAAAGAGTTCGTAGACGAAGCCAACAATCATTTCTTCATGCGCACGGAGGCTGAAGGAGAAGCGGACCAAAAATTATTGCTGGAAGCGTTAGCAGCAGCGCTTCCGCCCAACAGCCGGATAGAAGTTGTGCCCGACCGGAAGAAGAAGCTGATCATACTGGCCACCAAAGAAAATCACTGCCTCGGCGACCTGCTGATGCGCAATCATTTTAAAGAATGGAACGCGGAAATAAGCGCTGTGATCAGCAATTATGACCTGTTGAAGGATTTTACTGAAAAATTCAGCCTGCCTTACCATCACATTCCCGCCGAAGGACGCTCCCGGGAGGAACACGAGCAATTGCTCACCCCCGTCATCAACAGCTATGCGCCCGACTATATCGTGTTGGCCAGGTATATGCGCATACTCACCCCTGCATTTGTACAACAATATAATGGCAGGATAATCAATATCCACCACTCTTTTTTGCCTGCTTTTATCGGCGCCCATCCTTACCGCCAGGCCTACAACCGCGGCGTAAAGATCATTGGCGCCACGGCGCATTTTGTAAACAACAATTTAGATGAAGGCCCCATTATATGCCAGAACACAATTCCTGTTGATCATTCGCAGAATGCATCTGAAATGGCCAGGGCCGGGAGGGGCATAGAAAAAATGGTGCTGGCGCAGGCCCTAAAGCTTGTGCTGGAAGACAGGGTAATGCTGAGCGGGAACAAAACGGTGATCTTTTAAGCAGGTAATTTTATTAACTTACGGAACAACAGCGCAGGCTTTGCCATCATTAAATCCAAAGGCGACCAGGCACTGTTTGGTGGTTTTACCACCGCCGATATGAAGCGAAAGCAAAAACCATAAAGAAGGAAAATAAAAAACAGGTGAGGTAAAACAAAGAAGCTTGCGTAAAAATACCAGTATCAAAGAGTGAGAAAATTAATACTCCAAATACGTATCTTCAGGTAAAAGGCAATCTCACCCCAACCCATCCCGCCCAATTGTCCTATTTTTGCCGGCAAATATCATAAAGCTATTGTCATGGAAAAAGGACCCGTATCGCAGTTCATACAACATCACTTCAGGCATTTTAATTCCGCCGCGTTGATGGATGCGGCTAAAGGATATGAAACCCATTTATTAGAGGGCGGTAAAATGATGATCACCCTTGCGGGCGCTATGAGCACTGCCGAGCTGGGACTGTCGTTAGCGGAAATGATCCGTCAGGACAAAGTGCATATCATTAGCTGCACGGGCGCTAACCTCGAAGAAGATATCATGAACCTGGTGGCGCACAGCCATTACAAACGTGTGCCCAACTACCGCGACCTGAGCCCGCAGGAAGAGTGGGACCTGCTGGAAAATCATTACAACCGCGTAACCGATACCTGCATTCCGGAAGAAGAAGCTTTTCGCAGGATACAAAAACATATCGCAAAAATATGGAAGGAAGCAGATGCCAAAGGCGAACGCTATTTCCCGCACGAATACATGTATAAACTGCTGCTGAGCGGCGTACTGGAACAGCATTATGAAATTGATCCGCAAAATAGCTGGATGCTGGCCGCCGCGCAAAAAAACATTCCTATCGTAGTACCGGGCTGGGAAGACAGCACCATGGGCAATATTTTTGCATCCTATGTTATTAAACAGGAGCTAAAAGCCGGCACTATGAAAAGCGGCATCGAATACATGGTTTGGCTTACCGAATGGTACCGGGCCAACAGTGGCGGTAAAGGCGTTGGATTTTTCCAGATCGGCGGCGGTATTGCCGGCGATTTCCCGATATGCGTGGTGCCCATGATGTACCAGGACCTGGAGTGGCATGATGTGCCTTTCTGGAGTTATTTCTGCCAGATCAGCGATTCCACTACTTCCTATGGTTCTTATTCCGGCGCGGTGCCCAATGAAAAAATTACCTGGGGTAAATTAGACATCAATACGCCAAAATTCATCGTGGAAAGCGACGCCACCATTGTAGCGCCGCTGATATTTGCCTGGCTGTTGGGATGGTAAAGCACGAATTAAAATTTATAGATTGGGCAGATCAACCACAAAGCATTATCGTGATTTAAGTCTTTATGTCAAGAGAACAATGGATTCATTTATAGCCGTATTGGATAAATAAAACATCATCACGTTGTATTGAAGCCATAAAATGCAGGTGGATCGTTAATAATCCTTTCAGTCTTTGTATCTGCCGCATTATTTTTTTGTAGCTTAGCTTTTTTGCAATGCTAACAGCACGGCATACACGCAATACATTACTTATATTTTAACCACATCAATGAAACGCAGGAATTTTATCGGGTTGGGAACTGCTGCAGGCATAGCCGCCGGGTCAGCATCTCTTTTTTCTTTTAAGGAGAAAAATGTCAGTCAAAAAAAGGAAAAAAGATACCAGAAAGGAGTAAGCCCCTGGCCCATTTGTCTTGATACCGCTACCATACGCCCGGCATCGCTTACCGATAAAGTAAAAATAGCTGCCAAAGCGGGTTTTGATGCCATAGAACCCTGGGATGGTGAGCTTGCGGAATATGAAAAAAATGGCGGTAACCTTAAAGACCTGGGCAAACAGATCAAAGATCTGGGTTTATTTGTGCCGAGTGTTATCGGCTTATGGAATGCTTTGCCACCCACACAGGAATTGTTTGATGAATCACTCAGGGATACCCGCCGCCGTATGCGCATGGCATCCGACATAGGTGCACAGCACATTCAAACGATCCCCAACACGGTTGGTGAAAATTTTGACCGCAAATGGGTAGCAGACCGTTACCGGGATATTATTGAAATAGGATTGAAAGAATACAATATACAACCTGCACTGGTCTTTGTTAAATTCTTTCCGTTAAAAACGCTGGGGCAGGCGGTGGGTATTGCATTAGATGCCAATCATCCCAAAGCAATGGTCATTCCGGATGTATACCACATGTATATCAGTGAAGGCGGATTTGAAGGCCTTAAGCTGATGAATGGCGATGCATTTGCTATTTTTCAGTTCAATGATGCACCCGCCGCCCCGGCCCCGGCACAACTGGAAGACAAGCACAGGGTATACCCCGGCGATGGTATATTACCGCTCCCTTCTATTTTAAAAGATTTAAAAGGAACCGGCTTTAAAGGATGTGTGTCGCTGGAAATGTACAATCCCGTATACTGGAAGCAGGATCTTCAAACAGTAGCGGAAACCGGGCTCAGGAAAACACTTGAGGTAATACAAAAAGCAGGGGTATAAAAAGATATTGTTGCTTCGCCAAATGGAGATGAGTTCCGGGTTGCACGTTCCAGGTTTCAGGGTCTTATCCCCGCCACCGGCTACCTCCATTGCATCAGCGCCGAGTTCAGCGCCTGCTCCACCCGCCACCTGGGCTTGTGAAAGTATATCATGCCATGCCCTGGCAACATAATATCTGAATCTACTTTGGCAAATCGCCGCAATGATTCCGTATATATTTTTTTATCGAAATCAATGGAGCCGTCCCAGCCAAAATCACCCACCAGCAGGGTGCCGATCACATCACCGCTGATCACGATTTTTTTGCCTGTCCATTCCAGCAAAAAAGCCGTGCAGCCCTTGCTGTGGCCGGGCAAATGCATGGCTTCTATTTCAACACCCAGCAAGCTGAATTTTTCTCCGTCCTTCACCAACCGGTCAACAACAACAGGAGTAAAAACTTTGTGATACAGGTACCCGCAGCAACGTTCATCACCCGAAGCCACCGCATCGGCAGTTTCACGGATGGCTACCAGTTTCACACCTCTTTTTTTAAGGATATGCGCACCGCCGGCATGATCATAATGCGGGTGGGTGAGCACACAATAACGGACATCATTGGGCGACAGATTCCAGTACCGCATATTCTCGAATATCTGTTCCATTGTGTCGCCGCAACCGCAATCGAACATGATCAACCCTTCTCCGGTCTTTAAAATATAGGAGTTGCCGTCATTCCATAAAGCATTCGGCACATCAAAGGTTATGCCATTGATATCGCCCCCCACCTGGAAAAGATCTTTTAAAACCTGCATAGCTTTTATTTACAAAGAGAAAAACAAAGTGTTTGAATACTATATATCTGCCAAAAACTGGCACACAATTGTAAGGTAGTATAGAAAAAGAAATCATGAAAAAGAAAAGAACGGAACAATACCTGCAACAAAAGCGTGAAAAAACAAATCCATTAAAGAAAGAAGACATTCAGCGCAATCCCGATGATCATATTGACCAGGATTATCCCGGATTTCCACATGCTCCTGCTAAAGAAGAGATCATTCATCCAAAAACCAAAACAGAAAAAAAGACAGCCGCAGTGCACCAGAAAGATGGAGAGAAATGATCATTTTTTAATTTTAATCCATGCGGGCATTAAAGCTTTTTACGGTACTGTTGGGCGGCATTTTACCGCCATACGGGATTTACCGGGGCGGCTTCACATATGGATGATAAATATGGCGATGTGGATGGTATATACGAGATCGGCGACATTCTGCCCGATGCCGCTATAGCAAAATATGCCATTATGCTATCCCTGCTGCACAGAATACATATTGGATATCTTAAAATAGAAAATTTGGACAAGGGCTGAAAGCCTGCGCATCAAAGCATCTGGTTAAACTCCAGCCTTTCTCCATCGGGACCAAGAATATTAAAGTACTTGCATCCGTTTTGCCAGAAATTCAAAAATACAGGCGCCTCTTCCAAAACCGTAAATCCGCCAGCTTTTAATATCGCGAAAGCTTCATCAATATCAGGCACATCAAAAGCAATATGATCTATATGCCCGTCTTTGCGCTTGCCTATACTTTCCAGTTCCCTGCCGGGTAACTGGTACAGTTCAATAATCATATCTCCCCGCTTCATCATAATACAGGTCCCCGGCTCCCGGTTATGTAAAAATTCAGCCTGCATTACATCGATAAAACCCAACTGTTTATAGAAGGTTTCTGAAGCAATGATGCTGGTAACCGGAATGCCAATATGCTGTAGAGAACGTATAGAAAGCTGAAGCGGATTCATTATCACAAATAAAATTAGCTGCCTCTTTGTGAGCCTGTATTGGTTTGTTTGCTTACAAAACCGGTGGGTTTGGGTTTTTGTATGAATTTGGACCCCTGGTTATTGGTCGGATTATTTTTTTTATTCCCTTTTTTCTTGCCCTTGTTGTTTTGTTGATTCAGCAATGACATTGTATTATATTTTTTATAAAGATACGCCTTATACTTCCATTCCGAACTTTTGTAAAAGCTAAAAATGCAATGAAACATGGTCCGGGTAATTTATTCTACAGGATCACAATTGTTTCGCTGCAGGCAGGCAATAACAGCTATGGTATGATTTGTGGAATTAATAAAGAAAAATACTTATGGAGGATATAAAAAACTTATCAAATAACAGCCGGCAATAAAGTTTACCTGATGTATGCAGATACCGGCGCACAACATTACCTGTCGCTCACGGGGCATGCACAAATTGTAAACGACCGGAAGAAAATTGAGAGGGAGAAGATTCCCCAAAGAGCATTTAAAAACACGAAACGCTTAAATATATTTCTGATGAAAAGTAAAAAGCCCGACAAAAAAGGGAAACCTGAATTTCCGGATATTAAAAAAATTGAAAAAAACATTCAGCCCGGCAGTAAAAAAATAACCGAAGTTCCGGAACCGCCAGACGATGTTCCATATAAAAAATCGCCCGAAGAAGTGCCGGACATTACGCCCGGTGAAGTTGATAAGGATCCAGACGATGAGGATGCAGATGTAACACCGGGCGAAAAAAAGGACCTTGCGGATGCGGCGGAAAAAATGCCGACGGATGATGAGAACGCTTTGCGGCGTGCAAGATTAGATATGACAGACAATGAAGGAGAATTGCTGAATGAAGGCAGCGGATTAAGCGGCAAAGACCTTGATGTTCCGGGAAGTGAAGCGGATGATGCCGATGAAGCAATAGGCGAAGAGGATGAAGAAAACAATCCTTTTAGCACAGACAACGAAACAGAAGACAGGTATAAAGATATAGAATAGCTATACCCGCATTGTATCGGGCAACCATTCTTTAATGGCCTGCTTGATAGCATCGGGAGACAGCCCTTCTTTTAATGTACGCTGCATAAGCGGAACAAGCTCATCATCGGAAGCAAACCGCAATGCCGCTAATTGCTTAAAGCTTAAGCGGCCTTCTATATTTTCCAAACGTTGCTGCGTAAGCTGGTAGTAACGTAAGCGGAGTTCCAGCCGTACCAGGCGGTCCTGGCAGGTTAAGGCGTAGTGCTGCCTCATCATAAAGCTCAGCCAGCCCGTTACTGCGGCTAATAAAGCAATCATTATCCACAGCCAGCGGTTGGCAGCATCAAGCCACACGCCACGGATGCTTATAAAAAGCAGCAACCCGGTAACCGGGTAGAAAATGAAATGATGGGGTGGATAATAGCGTACATGATTGGAGAACTGCTGCGTCTTCATATTGCTTTTGTTGAATGATAGTAAGCACAAATTAGGTCTTTTTATTGCCGGCGAAACCATAAAAGCATTAAGGATACATTTCAGGCAGAGAAAACACATTTAAGTTTGCGAAGAACCCCGGACTTAATGCTTTTGTAAAGCCGCGCTTTAGTTATGGTTGTAAAATGAGTTTTTGAAGAAGTGAGTGCTGTCGGCACGGCTCATAATGGCATCGAGCCTGCGGCTCTCCATAACCTTTTGCTGTTTTTTAAACAGGTTTAAACCGTCCTGTTTTTTGCGGGATTACAGTTATTATGACCTGAAGAAGTTCAGCAGCATTGCACTGTCAGGCATTTCCTCCACATCTCAATCATCATCCCATTGCTTGTCACCCCAACCCAAAGGAGGAGTCTGTACCCTTATGTTAACGTATCCTTTTTAAAAATGCGAAAATTATATATACTCCTCTGGCCTGGCTTTCAGTCCTGTTTTACATTCCTTTTAATGAGCTAAAATATCCAATAGGTATATCTGTTTTGCAGGCACCCCTGCCCGGTTAATTTAAAATGCGCCCAAATAATAACGCGTCATTTATTTTTGGGAAATTGTATATTTATTTTAAATAGCATATACGATCTTTATCAGGCATCCTGTATAGCAGTGTTATAAACATGGTAGCCGTTATTGCTTTAAACCTTTCATTATGCATTCACGCCGCAATTTTTTACAAAAGCTGTCTATCGGTATAGGCGCTGCCGCATTAGCGCCGCTGTCTTCTTCCGCATCATTGTTCCCTGCTTTTAAAAAACCAGACAAAAAACTTCATGTAGCACTTATGGGGCTTGGGGGCTATGCCAATATTGTGGCAAAGGCCATGAAAGAATGCAAACTGGCAAGCCTTACAGGTATTGTTACCGGAACGCCTTCCAAGATCGCCACCTGGAAATCCGATTACGGGATACCCGGCAAAAATGTTTACAATTATGATAATCTTCATACCATAGCCAACAACCCTGATATTGACCTGGTTTACATTACCACGCCCAATTCGCTTCATCATAGGCATGTGTTGCAGGTAGCCGCTACAGGTAAGCATGTTATTTGTGAAAAGCCGGTTGCCGATAACGCACAGCAGGCAAGGGAAATGATCGCGGCCTGTAAAAAAGCAGGCGTAAAGTTTTATGTGGGCTACCGCCTGCATTTTGAACCGCATACCCGCGAATTGATAAGAATGCGTAAAGCCGGTGAATTCGGCAGGATCATGCACGTTAACAATTATATGGGGTTTAAAATCGGCGACCCAACGCAATGGCGTTTAAAAAAAGCGCTTGCAGGCGGAGGTGCCATGATGGATGTAGGTGTGTATGCGCTTAACGGAGCCCGTTATGCTACCGGCGAAGAGCCGGTTTGGGTAACAGCCCAGGAAACCAAAACAGACAGGGTTAAATTCGCTGAAGTAGATGAAACCGTTACTTTCCAGCTGGGTTTTCCCGGCGGCGTTATCGCTTCCTGCGGAACTACCTATAACTTTAATAATTACGAAAGGCTTTACCTTATTGGCGATAAGGGATTTGCGGAGCTTAGCCCGGCATTCGGCTACGGCCCCATCCGGGGCAGAACCCACCTCGGCCCCATGAACCAGCCCCTGATTACACACCAGGCGGCACAAATGGATGGCTTGGCCGATTGTATACTCAATGGCACACCCGACCCGGACATGACCGGTGAAGAAGCGTTGAAAGATATGATAGTGATTGATGCCGTATACGAATCGCTGCGAAAAGACGGGGAAAAAATTTACCTGGATAAAAAATAAAACCACGCCTGGAATGAGACGCGGTTCAATCATTTGAAATCTTGTCAGAGGCTGGAAAGCAAATATTATATGGTTTTTATCAAGGGTACTGACGGGACTTCACGGTTTCTTTCAAAGGATAAATTGGATATGGTTTTCAGGTTGGCTTTGGTTTTTTCCTAAGTATCGGATCTTTCTTTTCAGGGATCAGGTTTCGGGACCGGGGGTGATTGTTCAGGGGATTGGGATTTTAGCTTTCATCGGTTAGCGTCATCAACTATAACAGTACAAATATGTAAAACATTAAGCGGGTATGGAACTTATTTCGACCAGGCGGTGCTTTGTTTCGATTACCGGGGAAAAAAGCCCGATGAACCGTTTTGCTGTGAGCCGGCATATTGTAAATATCCGGGTGACCAAGTTTATTATGTTGATGCAGGTTTTGCTGCTGTTGGCTGTTTACGGCTTCTCGCAGGAAGATCCGCCATCCCTGGGGGAACTGCAGATAAAAAATTGCCGATTCGCCAGCCATTGACATAAACGCGCACGATAATCATTCGATGCATTCAATCGTTGGCCGCGATTCACTTATCGGCGCTTATAAAGGAAAAATTTTTTCTAACGATGCGGGCAGTGAAGTATTTAAAATAATCATCCGGTCCGATTCAACCGGGGAGCAATTTGTACTGTATTGTGCTAAAAAAGATCCTGTAAAAATTGAAAGGGAAAAGGAAACATACTATAAGCATAATAATCGGTATTTTAATAAGGATAGCCACGTACTAACCGATTCATTAATGCTGCAAAAAATAAAGGGACTTGAATGGGTGCTTCAAATAAGCTACGATCTTATCTTATAAATGCGGGACCATGAATGGCACATAAAAAACCGGTTAAGCATTGCCTGACCGGTTATGGTGCTGTGTGAGAAATGAAATCTGCCAACCGGCAGCACGGTGTGAAGCACTTCTTTCACCTTTGTCCTTCACGTTTCACGACAATATACACATATTATCATGTGACCGGCCCAACAACAGGCTCTCCAACTATCAATTCAGCTACAATTTCCTGATCTTAATGTTTTTATACCATACTTCATTGCCGTGGTCCTGCAGCACAATATGTCCCGATTTGAATTTGGCAAAATCTTCAAGGTCTTTAAACTTACTGCCTGCCACCATCTTATTCCAGTTGTCATCCCACAGGGTGGTTGACACTACTTTAACGCCGTTCTGCCAAAGCTCCAGTTTGGAATCTTTCAATTTGATTTGCACACTGTTCCATTCACCTGCAGGCTTTACATTTTCGGGTTTACTGGTGATCAAATCATACAAATCACCGGCGCGGTGCTTAACGATCTTTGCATCGGGGTGCCCGTTATTATCCAGCACCTGCATTTCGGGACCGGTATAATGAGCATACTTGTACTTAGGGTCCTCTTTTACCAAAAACATAATACCGCTGTTACCATTGGGTGAGATCTTCCAGTTGAGCTTCAATTCAAAATCACCAAACACTTCATTGGTAATGGCATCGCCGCCGGCATCCCTGCTTTCCTTTTTACCCAGGTGAAATGCCCCATCTTCCACATTCCAGGCACTGCCCAACTGCGGCTTATTAAATGAATGCCAGCCGTTGGTGGTGGTTCCGTCAAACAACAATTGCCAGCCCTGCTTTTTTTCTTTTTTAGAAAGTGTATTGTCCTTTTGCTGGGCAACCGCATTGCTAAGCAAGCTACCGCCGGCGAGCAATAAGCCGCTTAAAACTATTGTCCTGAAAATTTTCATAAATTTTATTTAATGGTAAGAATGTATTTGACCATAGCTTCTGCATCATCATGTGCCAGGGATGCATGCGGAGGCATAGGAATTTCGCCCCAAACGCCTGAACCGCCATCTATTATTTTCTTCACAAGCTTGGGAATATCCGCTTCTTTGTATTTTTTAGCTACCTCTGCATAAGACGGGCCTACCAGCTTATTCGTTTCCTGGTGGCAGGCCAGGCAATCCGATCCAGCGATCAACGCTTTCCCGTCTTTTGCGGGCGCGGCGGCGGGCGTCTGGGTTCCACCGGCTTCGGCGGTTGCAGCGGTTGCACCGGTCTCCGCTATTTTATGTCCGGCATTTATTTGAGGATTTACATTGATGCTGATCGGTTTTTTTTCCTCGGCAGTGGAGCTGCCACACGCATAACAAATTGTAATTAAGGAAAATACCGCAACCACTTTTTTCATACTTACGTTTTTTAATGTCATCGTATTGTCAAAAATCAGGGCGTAAATATCCGAATAAATACTACGCAAGACCCAAAACCTTACGATTAAATTTTTCGTCACTGCCTGTTCCTGCAAAATCATCAAAGGCTTTTTCGGTTACGCGGATAATATGGTCTTTGATAAAAGGCGCTCCTTCCGCTGCGCCGGTTTCAGGATGCTTTATGGCACATTCCCATTCCAGCACCGCCCATCCGGCGTAATTGTATGCAGCCAGCTTACTGAAAACAGACTTGAAATCTACCTGCCCGTCGCCCAAAGAACGGAAACGGCCCGCACGTTGTACCCAACCCTGGTATCCGCCATATACACCCTGCCTGCCGGAAGGATTAAACTCCGCATCCTTTACATGGAACATGCGTATGCGTTCGTGGTAGTTGTCTATATAGTCCAGGTAATTCAGGCATTGCAAAACAAAATGACTGGGATCATACAAAAGGCAGGCGCGGGGATGGTTGTTCACTTTTTCTAAAAACATTTCATACGAAATGCCATCGTGCAGGTCTTCCCCCGGATGTATTTCATAGCACAGGTCTATGCCATTTTCATCAAATGTATTCAAAATAGGCAACCACCGGCCGGCCAGTTCCGTAAAGCCTGTTTCTACCAGTCCTGCCGGGCGCTGGGGCCAGGGGTAAACCGTATGCCACAATAAAGCTCCGCTAAAGGTGCCATGCGCTTTCAGTCCCAGGTTTTGCGATGCTTTGGCAGCATATTTTAATTGTTGCACTGCCCATTCGGTGCGTGCCTTTGCATTACCGCGGTAGGCTTCAGGCGCAAACCCATCGAACAGGTCATCATAAGCGGGGTGTACCGCCACCAGTTGTCCCTGCAAATGAGAAGAAAGTTCGGTGATCTGCAAGCCGGCCCCGTTCACTATACCTTTGATCTCATCGGCATATGTTTTGCTTCCGGCTGCTTTCTGCAGGTCAATAACACGGCTGTCCCATGTAGGCAGCTGAACGCCCACATAACCCAAGCCTGCCGCCCATTCACAAAT
Organism: Agriterribacter sp.; assembly: GCF_035444585.1. GTDB lineage: Bacteria > Bacteroidota > Bacteroidia > Chitinophagales > Chitinophagaceae > Agriterribacter. The sequence goes on along the minus strand of NZ_DAOMOZ010000112.1, from coordinate 3,172 downwards.
TGATTTTAGATTATTAAAAGGCGGCTGATCGCCCAGGAACTGAGCGAGAAATATAGCCGGACCCTGGATATTTGTCATGATCGTAAAATTTGAAAAGAATTATTAATTGAGGTATAAGGTGTAGGGCATAGGGTTGTACGGCCTTATACCCCACACCTTAAACCTTACACCGTGAATGCTGTCCATTTTTCATTGCTGGCGCCGCTTTTAACCACACTATCAATGAACGCCATACCCCTTACTCCTTCATCTACCCTGGGGAAATCCTGTATCTCTTCCGAAGGCTTTTGCCCGTCAATATGTGCAGACACCGTTAATGCGAAATTGCGGTAAATATTACCAAATGCCTCTAAGTATCCTTCGGGATGACCGCCGGGCACACGGGTATTGTGTTTTGCATAATTACCCAGGTAACCGCCGCCTGTGCGGTATATTTGCGCGGGCTGGTCGAGCCATTTTACCAGTAAGGTATTGGGTTCCTGCTGCGCCCACTCCAATCCTCCTTTCTCACCATATATCCTGATCTTAAGCGCATTTTCTTCGCCCGCAGCAACCTGCGATGCCAGTAACGCCCCCGCAGCTCCATTATCAAATTTCAATAATACATTCCCGTCATCATCCAAAGGCCTGCCCTCTACCATAATATTGAGATCGGCAGCCAATTTGGTAATTTTTAATCCTGTTATATATTCGGCAAGATGCGCTGCATGCGTACCGATATCGCCCATACAACCGCTTTTGCCCGATTTGGAAGGATCTGTTCTCCAGGCAGCCTGGGCATTGCCTTCTCTTTCCGTAAGCCTGCTCAGCCATCCCTGGGGATATTCAACCCATACTTTTCTTACTTTTCCCAATACACCTTCCTTTATCATTTGTTTGGCCTGCTTAACCATCGGATAGCCGGAATAGGTATGAGTAAGACATAACACCAATCCTGTTTCTTCCACCTTTTTTTGCAATTGCTTAGCCTCGTCAAGGGTAAAAGTCATAGGTTTTTCAATTACCACATGAAAACCTTTGCTTAAAGCAAGCATGGCCGGAGCAAAATGTGCAAAATTAGGCGTAACGATCGTTACAAAATCTATACGTTCATCGGCCGGCATCTGGCTTTCTTTTTCCAGCATTTCTTCGTAATTAAGATAGATCCTGTCTTCCGGCAAAAAAAGAGCTTTACCCGAGTCTGCAGCTATTTCCGGTCGTATGCTCAAAGCACCGCATGATAATTCTATAAGTCCATCCATATTAGCGGCAATGCGGTGAACCGCGCCGATGAAGGCATCCTTGCCTCCACCGATCATCCCCATTCGTAATTTTCTGTTCATGAAAAAAATATTAGCGTATTAAAAAATTCAGAAGAGGCTTAAAAATAAAACATTTACATTTACTGTGAGCGTGTTTTTTGATAAGATAAAATTTTGTGCTCCCCCGTTTTGTTTTTATCATTGTTCTGCCGGCACAAATTTTCAAAGTTAAATCAACAATATGGCAAGTAAATATTTAATTGCGCCCCTGGAAGGGAATTAACGGGTTAACATTTAAAAAGGATTTATTTATCAAACATTACATAACTTAAGCATCCTAATTATTCTTATGTCTGGTTCTTCATCCAATCCCCGCAGGCGTGCCATTAAAAATATGGTGGTAGGGTCCCTGGCTATGGGCAGTGCCGCAAATGCTTTTGCCGGCTCTTCTTCGTTAAAAGAACCGGAAGCTTATACCATGAAAGGAAATATCAATCACTCTGTATGCCGGTGGTGCTACGGAAGCATTCCGCTTGAAGCGCTTTGCACAGGTGTAAAAAAGATGGGGATCGTGGCAATTGACCTGGTGGGTCCCAAAGATTGGCCCGTTTTGCAGAAGCATGGCTTATACTCATCCATGTGCAACGGCGCCGAAATAAACCTCGAAGATGGATGGAATCATACGGAATTCCATTCCACGCTTATAAAAAACTATGCCGAAATGATACCGCTTGTAGCCAAAGCAGGGTATAAGCAACTGATCTGCTTCAGCGGGAGCCGCAGGAACTTAGATGATGAAACCGGATGGAAAAACTGTGCGGAAGGATTGAAGAAAGTGATGGGGATAGCCGAAAAGCATAATGTAACGTTGGTAATGGAATTGCTCAACAGTAAGATTGACCATAAGGATTACCAGTGCGATAAAACGGCATGGGGGGTAGAATTGTCCAAACGGATAGGATCAGAAAATTTTAAACTGCTGTATGATATTTATCACATGCAGATTGATGAAGGGGATGTGATCAGGACCATCAGGCAACACTATCCCTACCTTTCACATTTTCACACAGGCGGCGTTCCGGGCAGAAGGGAAATCAACCAGTCACAGGAATTGTACTACCCGGCTATAATGAAAGCTATACTGGACCTGGGCTTTAAAGGTTATGTGGCACAGGAATTTATTCCCACACCCCGGGATGCCGAAGGACAGCTGGCCTCCCTGCAGGAAGGCGTACGGATTTGTGACGTATAGGGTCTTTTATATTTGTACATAACATATTTTATATTCAGCTAATCTCTAAAACGTTTGCTATGCCTGATAATACGTATGATGCCATTGTAATCGGTTCGGGGATCAGTGGCGGATGGGCCGCCAAAGAACTCACCGAAAAAGGGCTGAAGGTACTGATGCTGGAAAGAGGCCGTAACATTGAGCACATAAAAGACTATGTAAATGCCAACAAAGCCCCGTGGGAATTTCCGCACAGGGGCGGGAGAACACAGCAGATGATCAAAGATTATCCTGTATTGAAACGCGACTACCCGCTTAATGAAACCAACCTGGATTACTGGTGCAGCGATAAAGACAGTCCCTACACGGAAATCAAACGTTTTGACTGGTTTCGGGGCTATCATGTGGGTGGCCGTTCGCTCATGTGGGGAAGGCAGAGCTACCGCCTGTCGGACCTGGATTTTGAAGCCAATGCAAAAGAAGGCATTGCCATAGATTGGCCGGTACGCTATAAAGAGATTGCTCCGTGGTACGACTACGTGGAACGTTTTGCCGGGATCAGCGGTTCCAAGGAAGGATTGCCTCACCTGCCCGACGGTCAATTTCTTCCGCCCATGGAAATGACCTGTGTGGAGAAAGATGTTGCTGCACGTATCAAAGAAAAATTCGGCGGCAAACGGCATATGATCATAGGCCGTAC
>NZ_DAOMOZ010000111.1:0-15465 GCF_035444585.1 Agriterribacter sp. | reverse complement strand
CCGGATACCAAAGAAGGATTTCTCGGCATAAGGGTAGCACGACAGCTCGAATTGCCATCGGATGAAGAGCTTACTTTACTGGATGCGCAGGGCGTTCCCACTAAAATAAAAGCCCTGTCAAACGAAGGCATTACCGGCAATTACAGGAGCAGCGGGGGCGTTACAGGCGCGGAGGTATGGGGCACAAGAGCCCGGTGGATGGATCTGTACGGAAGCATCGGCGATGAAAAAGTTTCGGTGGTGATCTGCGATCATCCCCGCAATATCAATTATCCCACCTACTGGCACGCCCGCGGGTACGGCTTGTTTGCCGCAAACCCCTTTGGCGTAAAAGATTTTACAAAAGAAAAAGAGGCGCTCCATTATTCCCTTGCAGAAGGGCAGTCCGTAACATTCAGGTACCGGTTTGTGATCAGCTCGGGGCAACAGCTCACAGATGAAGTCATTAACAATTATGCGGATGCATTTGTAAAACGATATGAGTAACAGCTAAAATGGATTCCTCCTTCGGAATGAGAGGCAATGGTTGTTGGAATGACAGTCTGTGGTTGCCTGGATGACATGCAGTAATGTTGGGTTGAATGTATAGTGCAGAAGCTGACCTCTTGTTCCACTGCTTGTCATGCTGAGCCCGCCGCTGCGGCGGAGCGAAGCATCTGGGTTGTGAATGAGGTCTGTAATAAAATGACCGGGGCGAAGTAGATTCCTCCTGCGTGAATGACAGGCAATGGTTACCGGGATGACAAGCAATGGTTGTTGGTATGTCAATCCGTGATCGTTGGAATGACAGTCTGTGGTTGCCGGATGACAGGGGCCATTTTTGGAGGGGAGCATTAATTAAGCCTGCCTTTCGCTTCGGATTTGAAACCTGTTCTGTATATTCCCTTCGGATTTAGGGCTTCTGACTTCGGAGTTGAAATTCATTGCTCTGTATTTCCCTCGGATTTAGGGCTTCTTGCTTCGGATTTGAAATTGTTATTCAGTTACCCAAAGACTCCTCTCTGCCACAATATCAAGACATAGCTTTACGAATATGATATAAATGTAAAGTTATTGCTGTACTTTAAATTTTGATAAGTCAGGTATTAACTTTACTTTTGTTATGTAAAAGTAAACTTTTAACTTTACTTAATGGGTAAGAAATCATTGCAATTGCAACAGCTCAACAGCAAAATGCTGGGTTTTGCCTCTCTCCAACAGGTGGTCATGCCACCTACCGGATGGATAAAGGCCATCCGCACGGCCATTGGCATGTCTATGCAGCAACTGGGCAACAAGTTAAACGTATCCAGGCAGGCTGTGATGGATATTGAGAAGCGGGAAAAAGAAGGTTCCATTACCATCAAGTCCCTCCGGGAAATTGCCCGTGCAATGGATATGCAATTGGTGTATGGCTTTGTGCCCAGTGACGGATCATTGGATGCCCTCATAGAAAAACGGGCTACCGAACTGGCTACGCAAATTGTGATGCGGACTGCCAATACCATGAAACTGGAAGACCAGGCCAATTCAAAAAGACGGATTGAAGCAGCCATAAAGGAAAGGGCAGCAGCCATTCAAAACGAAATACCTAAAATCTTATGGGATTAGATGTAGACTACATAGACGGACAAACTCCCTTAGATGAAGAAGAGAAAGAAGGGCTGCTCATTCCTGCCATTGCTACCCGTGGTGAATTAGATGAATTTGAGCAACAAAACATTGAACAGGCCGTGCAGTGGACATTGGGCCGTTCCTTTAAGCCGGATACGGTTTTTACTGAGGATTTTGTTCGGACTGTGCATAAACGCATGTATGCCGATGTGTGGGCATGGGCAGGTGAGTTTCGCAAAACCAACAAGAGCATTGGCACAGACAAATGGCAAATACCCACCGAATTGCGGCACCTGCTCGATGATGTGCGATACTGGCACGAACACAGTACCTACCCACCCGATGAAATTGCCGTACGGTTCAAGCATCGCATTGTAAGCATTCATTGCTTTGCCAACGGCAATGGCAGGCATAGCCGCCTGATGGCCGATATTATCATTGAAAAAATCTACAGGCAGCCGGTGTTTACCTGGGGAACGGCCAAATTATCCGGCCAAGGCGATGCCCGTGCAACATACCTCCGGGCCGTGAAAGCAGCCGATAAAGGCGATTACCGCCTGCTTATGGCCTTTGCCCGCTCCTGACATCTCCCTCTCTCCCTGCATCTCCAAGCTCCCCCCGCTATGCAAAAGTTTGCAGCCTGGTTGTGGCTATTTTTTCTTCTCTCTTTTGCCCGTGCAAAACGAAGCCAAAAGCCGGTCCGTCTGAAATCACAGTAGCAAGGCGGCTTAATCAGGGCGTTCCACGAAAACGGGCTGTTTCGTTACTTTTTTCGCAAAAAAGTGACAAAGAAAAAAATAGCAAGTGACATCCGTGGCTGAATGTATAGTGCAGAAGCTGACCCTCTTGTTCCACTGCTTGTCATGCTGAGCCCGCCGCCGCGGCGGGGCGAAGCATCTGGATTGTGAATGACGGCTGTAATAAAATGACCGGAGTGAAGTAGATTCCTCCTTCGTGCCAATGACAGGCAATGGTTGTTGGAATGACAGGATCTGTTTTCGGAGCGGAGCATTGATCAAGCCTGCCTTTCGCTTCGGATTTGAAACCTGTCCTGTATATTCCCTTCGGATTTAAAGCTGCTGACTTCGGATTTGAAATTCATTGCTCTGTATTTCCCTCGGATTTAGGGCTTCTTGCTTCGGATTTGAAACTCCCTGGTTCATGTTATTTGTTATTTGGTTCTTATTGCTTTGCATTTCAATATACTTATTTTCCAAATTTTTTCTTCAGCGCGCTCAGTGCATCCGTGAGTGAAGCACCTGATAAATCGGGAGCTTTTTCTTTCTTTTCAAATGACCGGGCATTGCCTTTACGGAATTCATTTCGTTGGGGCGCTTCCTGCGTTTGTTTAATGGAGAGGGCTATTCGTTTGCGTACCTGGTCAACTTCCAGCACTTTTACCTGCACCTTGTCGTTGAGCTTTAATACTTCGTTGGGATCCTGTATATATTTATGCGCTATTTCCGACACGTGCACCAGCCCGTCCTGCTTTACGCCAATGTCAACAAACGCCCCAAAGCGGGTAAGATTGGTAATGATGCCCGGCAATACCATGCCCGGCTGCACTTCCTCGATGCTGTAGATGGATGCAAATTCAAACTGCTGCACTTCGCTGCGGGGGTCCAGCCCGGGTTTTTGTAATTCTTTTAAAATATCCTGTATAGTATGCTCCCCGAACTGTTCGCTGATGTATTGTTTTGGGTTGATGTCTTTAACCAGGGCTTCATTTCCTATCAGCGTTTTTACATCAACCTTCCTGTCGGCTGCCATTTGCTGTACCAGCGCGTACGCTTCGGGATGCACAGCGCTGCCGTCTAATGGGTCATCGCCTTCCTTGATGCGCAGAAAGCCTGCACATTGCTCATATGCTTTTCCGCCGAGACGTGGTACTTTAAGCAACTGGTTGCGGTTGGTGAAGCCCCCGGTTTCATTCCTGTATTTAACAATGTTATCGGCGAGTGTGCTTCCAATACCGCTTACATACGACAGCAAATGCCTGCTTGCCGTATTGAGGTTTACCCCTACCTGGTTCACGCAGCTTACCACCGTCTGGTCTAACTTTTCCTTCAGCCTGAACTGGTTCACGTCGTGCTGGTATTGTCCCACGCCTATGCTTTTGGGATCAATTTTTACCAGTTCCGCTAAGGGATCCATTAAGCGGCGGCCTATACTAACGGCGCCGCGTACCGTAATATCATGGTCGGGGAATTCTTCCCTTGCAATTTCGGAAGCGGAATAGATGGAAGCGCCGTCTTCATTCACTAAAAAAACCGGCAGGCCAAGCCCAAGCTTTTTAACGAACTGTTCGGTTTCCCTGCCTGCCGTTCCATCGCCGATGGCGATGGCTTCAATGTGAAAATTTTCCACCAGTTGCCTGATGGTATGCTCCGAACCGGTCAGCCTGCCCGGCTCATGGATATAGATCAGGTCATTCTTTTTTAATGCCCCTTTTTCATCCAGGCACACCACTTTGCAACCGGTACGGTAACCGGGGTCAATAGCCAGCACTCTTTTTCCGCCCAGCGGGGAGCCCAATAACAATTGTTTTAAATTTTCCGCGAACACATTGATGGCTTCTTCATCTGCCCGTTGTTTGAGCAGGGTCCTGAATTCCGTTTCTAATGCGGGTTGCAGCAATCTCCGGTAAGCATCCTTCACCGCTTTTCTTACCTGGGCGCTGCTTTCGCTCATGCCTTTTGCATACAATGCCTCCATTTGCTCAACAGCCTGCTCTTCTTCGGGCGCAATGGCAATACGCAATACGCCTTCCACAAAACCCCGCAGCACAGCCAGTGCACGGTGGGAGGGCACTTTCATTACCGGTTCGCTGTAGTCAAAATAATCTTTAAACTTGATACCTTCCGTTTCTTTATCACTCACCACTTTACTCTGCAGCGTGGCTTTGTGTTCAAACAGCTTCCGCATTTTGGCGCGGAGCTGCGCGTCTTCATTTACCTGCTCGGCAATGATATCCCTTGCGCCTTGTAATGCCTCATCAACGGTTTTTATTTTTTCATTGAAATATTTTTCTGCTTCAGCCGTGAGCCCTGTATCTTTTTGTTCGAGGATAAGCAAAGCCAGTGGCTCCAGCCCGTTTTCCCTGGCTACCTGCGCTTTCGTTCTGCGTTTGGGCTTATAAGGCAGGTAAATATCTTCCAGTTCGGCGAGGGTGGATGCATCGTTCAGCCTTTGCTGCAATTCCGCCGTCATTTTTTCCTGCCCGGTAATGGATTTCTCTATAGCTGTTTTTCTTTCCGTAAAGGCTTTGAGCGCTTTGGACTCATCTTCAATCTGCTGTATCACTACTTCATCCAAAGCACCGGTCTTGTCTTTGCGGTAGCGGGCAATAAAGGGAATGGTAGCGCCCTCTTCGAGCAGGGCCAGCACGGTTTCCGCCTGCTGTGTGCGGATATTTAATTTTGTTGCTATAAGTGGTGCAAATGTTGTCATACAGATGCGAAACTAATGGCTGCAACTGAAAACAAAAACTTGGAAAAATGAGTGGGTTTAAGTAAGGAGATACAAAGCTCCAGGATCCAAAAAACAAGATCCAAAAAACAAGAACCAAATAAACCTCAAATTTCAAATTTCAAATTCCAAATCCGCGATGCGGTCGGCACCTGACGAAAGGAAGGTCAGTCCGCATCGGGAGAAAAACAAATCACAAGATCCAAAAAACAAGAACCAAATAAATCTCAAATTTCAAATTCCAAATCCGGCGATGCGGTCGGCACCTGACGAAGGAAGGTCAGTCCGCATCGGGAGAAAAACAAATCACAAGAACCAAAAAACAAGAACCAAATAAAATTCAAATCCAAATACTCAAATTCGAAATCCCGCGATGCGGTCGGCACCTGACGAAAGGAAGGTCAGTCCGCATCGGGAGAAAAACAAATCACAAGAACCAAAAAACAAGAACCAAAATAAATTCAAATCCGAATACTCAAATTCTAAATCCGAAGGGTGATTCCAACGATAAATCACAAACGATAAACCACAAATTAAAAATCCGTGACGCACTCACCACTGACTACTGACTGCTGACTACTCACTACTCACTAAAATTCACCATTTGCTGCGGATTGGTTTCAGCGAAGCGGTATATCATATCGCGAATAAAATCATTGTCGTGGTATGGCGTTAAAATCTTTTTCAGTCTTGCAATCTTTCTCATCTTCATTTCCCGCGGCACATAACCCATGCCATAAAATTTTCCTTTCTCGATCAGTAAGCAGCTTTGCTGCCCTTCTTCAACCCCTTCGCCCAACACCGCAAAAGTAGGCAGCTCCTCATACAGTGTTTGCAATGCCTGTTCTACACGCCGGTTGTATACAGCCGGGTCATCATATTGGTCTGCAGCTTCACCTGTATCCCGGGTCTTGTCTACAAAGCAAAGCGTTGGTGAAAGCCGGTGCCGCTCTATCATCTTCCACAGCAGGCGGTAGCCTTCCCACAGCAATCCGAACGTATGCACAGGACGAAGGTGCTTTCGTTTCCGTTCAATGGCCAAACGCGCATACCCCCGCTGGTCTTCAAAAACATATAAGCCATACTGAAGGCTTACCTGTTTGCGGCTGGTATTGTACACGGGCCATAACCGCTTGATCTCGGTTTCTTCCAGCACCGCCGCCATCAGCTCGGTTCCGCAAAGCTGGTAGCTTATATCATGCACATTGCGTATGAATTCCTGCTTTTGCCTGCCGGCGCCGTTATGCGTAAAATGACTGCTCACCCGTTTTTTTAAATTCTTCGCTTTTCCCACATACACCACTTTACCTTTTTGATCCCTGAAATAATATACGCCCGGTTTCCGCGGTAATTTTTCGATTTGCTCCTTCGGGAGGTGCAGCGGCAGGTACTGTTCTTTAGATGATCTTTTAAGGAATTGTTCAATATGCGGCTGAGCATTATTGCGCAGCAGCAGCTCAAACAACCTGACGGTTGCCCATGCATCGCCGCCGGCGCGGTGCCTGTTTTCGATAGGGATCTGCAGGGCGCGGCAAATATTACCCAGGCTGTAGGAAGGAAGCGTGCTGAACACTTTGCGGGTGAGCCTCACCGTACATAATTTTTTTGTATTGAGCTCATAGCCGCATTGCTGCAACTGGTGCTTCAGAAAGGAATAATCAAAGTTTACACTGTGGGCGGTAAATATTTTATCGTTGAGGATTGCAAACAGTTGTGGCGCCACTTCTTCAAAAACAGGAGCGTTGGCTACCATTTCATTGGTAATGCCGGTCATGGTTTGAATGAAATAAGGGATGGTTTGCTGCGGGTTGATCAGTGTTTCAAAACGATCAATGATTTTCAACCCATCGTGCACAAAAATGGCGATTTCCGTAATGCTGTTGGATGCTGCATACCCGCCGGTTGTTTCTATATCCACTATTGCATAGATCAAGGTACTCCGTTTTACCGTTTATCTAAAGGTAAAATCCTTTGGTCATTTTTGCATTAATCGTTCAAAAAATATTGATTATCAGTCACAAACAAAACATATACCACATGATATGCACAATAAGCCTGCGGGGAACAATAAATTGAGCAAAATACAATTGAAAAGGCGTAACTTCGGGTTGTTAGGGAATAACATATACAGTACCTTTTACTGTATCCCGGCCTCGAAACAACATCGTCTGTATTATCCATCCCCTCCTTTGAAAGCTTTGTATGATCCGGTCCTGATTTTTTCATCTTAAAATCATCAATTATGAAGCTTTTTAACTCATTACATGTAGGTGAAGGTGCAAAAATCGCTATGATTGTTATTCTGGTGTATGCAACGATTGCGGTTATCACTTACCTCTCCTGGTAAAATTATTTGCCCTGGTAAAAGCACTTTCCTGCCTGGTCGGGAAAGTGTTTTTTTGTGCGCCTCACCCCGGCCCTCTCCACCGCCGTGGAGAGGGAGACTGGGAGATCTTAGCGGAGCGGTGCAACACCCGAAGCCAGGCATTTGATGCGATATGTTGCTCAACCACTCACCTTTCACTACTGACTTTTCACGTTTGATCTCTACCTCTCACTTCTGACCTCTCACCTCACCATTCACCCTCAAATATGCTTACCTTTGCCAGCTTTATGGAGGAACTCAGCAAAAATTATGAGCCTGCGTCTGTTGAAGAAAAATGGAGCAGACACTGGAAAGAAAAAAAGTATTTTAAAAGCCTGCCCGATGGCCGCAGTCCTTTTACCGTGGTTATTCCCCCGCCCAATGTTACGGGGGTATTGCATATGGGGCATACGCTCAATGAAACAGTGCAGGATATCCTGGTGCGCAGGGCGCGTATGAAGGGTTTTAACGCCTGCTGGGTGCCCGGCAGCGACCATGCCTCTATTGCCACAGAAGCCAAGGTGGTGGGCATGCTTAAAGAAAGAGGAATTGACAAGAACAGTTTAAGCCGGGCCGAATTTTTAAAATATGCCTATGAATGGAAAGAAAAGTTCGGCGGTATCATTTACAGCCAGATAGAAAAACTGGGCTGCAGTGTTGATTGGGACAGGGTAACTTTTACCATGGACGATGATTATTACAAAGCCGTAATGAAGGTATTCGTGGACCTGCACAATAAAGGACTGATCTACCGCGGCGCAAGGATGATCAACTGGGATCCCTCGGCGCAAACGGCTTTGAGTGATGAGGAAGTAGAGTATAAAGACCTGCAGGGGAAATTATACTATATACGGTATCGCCTTACAGATGAATCGGGAAAAGAAATAACACATCCGCTAACCGGGGAAAAAGGTATCGTTATCGCCACCCAGCGCCCCGAAACCATTATGGGCGATACGGCTGTATGTGTTAATCCTAACGATGAACGTTATGCGCATTTAAAAAATGCAAGGGCCGTTGTTCCGCTCATCAACCGCAGTATTCCCGTTATTTTTGATGACTACGTTGACCCGGCTTTTGGTACCGGCGCCTTAAAGGTTACTCCGGCCCATGATATCAATGACTATAATCTGGGATTAAAGCACAACCTCGGAGTGGTGGATACGCTGAATGCCGACGGTACATTAAGTGAAGCGGCGCAAATACATGTGGGAGAAGACCGTTTTGCCGCCCGTAAAAAGATCATAGCCGGGTTAACAGAAAAAGGGTTCATCGTTAAAGAGGAAGAATATGCTACCCGCCTTGGGTATAGCCAACGCACAGGGGTTGTGGTAGAGCCGCGTATTTCAACGCAGTGGTTTTTAAAAATGAAGGACCTTGCCGGACCTGCTTTAAAAGCGGTGCTTGAAGGCGGGATCACCATCCATCCCGGCGATAAATTCCTGGCTACTTATAAGTACTGGTTAGAAAATGTAAAGGACTGGTGCATCAGCCGCCAGTTATGGTGGGGGCAGCAGATACCGGCATGGTATGATGACAAAGGCAATGTGGTGGTTGCCGAAAACGAAGAAGCCGCTAAAAAACTATACACCGAACAGTATGGCGAAAGCGACAGCGATACCGTACTAACGCAGGATGAAGATGTGCTCGACACCTGGTTCTCCTCCTGGCTTTGGCCCATGGAGGTGTTTAAAGGCATTTCCAACCCGGGCAACAAAGACATCGCATATTATTATCCCACTTCTGTATTGGTAACAGGGCAGGATATTATTTTTTTCTGGGTAGCCAGGATGATCATGGCGGGACTGGAATACAATAAAGAAAAGCCGGTTGAAAAAGCCATTCCTTTCAGGGATGTATATTTTACCGGCATGGTGCGGGATAAATTGGGAAGGAAGATGAGTAAGCAATTGGGCAATTCGCCCGACCTGCTGAAGCTCATTGAAGTCTATGGTGCAGATGCCGTTCGCTTCGGCATTATGATCTCCTCGCCCGCGGGCAATGACCTGCTGTTTGACAATGCTTCTTTAGACCAGGGAAAATTTTTCAACAACAAATTATGGAACGCGCTGAAACTCGTAAAGATGTGGGGGGAGAAAACGGATGTATCGCTGCCCGTTACTGACCGGTTTGCAACACAATGGTTCGAAAGCAGACTGTATGAAGTAAAGGCTGAAGTGGAAAAATTATTCTCGGAATTTCGCCTGAGCGAAGCGCTGAAAACCCTTTACTCCCTGATATGGGATGATTTCTGCAGCTGGTATCTTGAATGGGTGAAGCCTGGTTTTGATCAGCCCGTTTCGGCGGATGTATACAACAAAACGGTAGCTTATTTTACGGAGCTGCTGCAACTGCTGCATCCGTACATGCCGTTTATTACAGAAGAAATATACCATTTGCTGGTAGAAAGAAAAGAAGATCTGTGCATAAAGCAGCTTGCGCCTGTTGGCGGTTCAGATGCTGCATGTCTTGGTGAAGGTGAACTGCTTAAGCAGGCCATTACTGCACTCCGTGATGCGAGGGTTAAGAACAGGATCAGGCCTAAAGAAGAAATAAGCCTGCATATAGAAACCGCTAATCCGGATAAATACAATAATATCCGTTCTATACTGGGCAAGCAGGTAAATGCCACTGTCATTCATATTGCCGGTACTGCCGAAAAAGGAAATATCAGCCTTGTGATAGGTAAGGACAAATTTCATATTCATTCAGCGCTTCCTGCCGATCATGCCGGGCAAAAAGCGCAGCTGGAAAAAGACCTCGCGTATCAAAAAGGCTTCCTCGCATCTACAGCAAAAAAATTAGGCAACGAACGCTTTGTGCAAAATGCCAAACCTGAGGTAGTGGAGCTGGAAAGAAAAAAACTGGCCGATGCGGAGGCTAAAGTCAAAGCGATAGAAGAAAGCCTGGCAAGGTTGGATTGATGAATTTGAAATTTGGGTTTGAGATCTGCTGAGGTCGGCACCTGACGAAGGAAGGTCAGTCCGCAGCTTCGGATTTCGGATTTTAGTATTCGGATTTGAATCCCCTTCGGATTTGGTTCTTCCGGCTTCTGATTTTGATTGGTTATTTGTTATTTACTTCATTGGGATTTGCTGCTTTCGATTTTACTATAAATGCTTTGTATTCCCTTCGGATTTCGAATTTTCGGCTTCGGATTTAATTTGGTATTTGTTTCTTGTGATTTAAGTCTCCCAATACATCTTGTTAAAATGTACCACGCCCAATATACCCGCTAAACCCATCCACGCTCTACCCGTCCATATACAAACTCATCTAAAATTTACCATTATGAAAGCCATGTACAAAACACTCGTGCCGGCCGTTTTAACGGGTTTCTTATTCAGTTCCTGCGCAGCGCAGTCGCGGGTGATCGTTGCCGAAAGGCCGGCTGTTGTTCACGTAATGATCCCGCCGCCCCCGTTCCCCGGCGCTGTGTGGATACCGGGACATCATGTAAAACAGGGTGGAAGATATGTGTATGTATCACCCCGTTATGTACACCCGCGCCACGCAAAGCGATGGAAAAAATCAGTTAGGCATTCCCGTTATGATGTGCATGTACGGGAAAAAAATCACTACCACAAAAACGGAAAAGGCAGGCACTAAGGCACCCACTTTCGGCTTTTCGTTCAAACTCTTAATGCATGCATAGCGTCCGTGCAGGGATCTTCATTAAAGCCATTGTAGGGAGGCATGATCCCTGCGCGGGATATCCGGTGAAATCCTACCCTGCACGCAATAACAATGGTTGTAAAAATTCCCGGAGTGACAATCAAATAGTACTTTCAGCTAGTGGAACTTACTTATACGGATCTCCACAGATTCGATCAATATGGAATTATTTAGATAATACATGGCAGTTTTATCAGACTCGTCTCTTAAAAGAGCAGCCTCAATATCATCCTTTGAAAAAACGGCTTTACTGGATTCATCCAAATCCTTGAGTATAAAAGTTGGAATGTATAATGTCACTTTCTTGTTCCTTAATATTTCCGTGTGCATCTGGGGAAACAGAAAATCCCAATTAACTGAGAATTTATCATACCTGATTTTTCTCATCGCCGCCGCTATCGCAGTATCACTACATTGAACAGATACGCTATCAATCTTTCTTTTTTCGTTTAAATGAACGCCGAGCATTACCAGGGCAGGCACACGAGGCAATATTTCATCCATGATTTCGTCTGTATTGAAAATACTTTTCAGTACAGAACCCGCCAGTTCTTTATGCTCCAACATACTAATCTGCCCGTGAACAGAACAAGTCCGGCCACTGAAAAATACAAAGACAATAAATATATATGTAAGTCTTAACATAAATCCAATTGTTATATTATATCAGACTTAATTCCTCATCCGTACCCTTAATACATACATGTCTGCAGTAATGTACAGCGTTTGGTCGTTATCGGCCAGCGCTACATTGCTGCAGGCTTCCGGAACAGCTATTTTTCCAACAAGCTTCCCCTCACTATTGAATACCCATATACCGCCCGGCCCGCTTGCAAAAACATTGCCCTGCTTATCAACCTTTAAGCCATCCGGTAAACCTTTTTCTTTTTTGGAGGCTTCGGTTGCGTCATACATTAATCTTTGGTTATAGAGACTGTCGTTCCCGTCTATATCAAACATATACCATACCGGGTTTTGCGGGTCGGAGTTGGCTACGATGAGTGTTTTTTCATTGTTGGTAAATGCAATTCCATTGGGGCGGCTGATCGAGTCCGTTAGTAAGCTCACTTCGCCTTTGCTGTTTACTTTATATACACCCTGGAAAGGAATTTCCTTTGCTGGATCATCCATTGCTTTTTCGAGCCCGTAAGCGGGATCGGTAAAAAACAGGTCGCCGTTGCTCCTGTATACCGCGTCATTTGGACTGTTGAATTTCTTTCCCTGGTAGTTATCGGCCAATGAAATAAACGCCGCTTCAGGCGCATTCAGCGGTGCATCCATCATCGCCATGCGCCTGTCGCCATGGTGGCACATCACCAGTTTGCCTTCTTCATTCAGCAGCAGTCCGTTGGAGCCGGGTTCGCCGGTTCGGGGTGTGGCGCCGGTATAACCCGAAGGCGTAAGGTACAATTCCCTGCCTTTGGCTTCCGTCCATTTAAAAATTTTGTTGGGGGGAATATCGGAGAACAGCAGCATTTTTTCACTTTCTACCCACAGCGGACCTTCCGTCCAGTCGAAGCCTTCCGCAATTATTTCAATCTTGGCGCCGGGTGTTATGATCTCTTCCAGTGAAGGATCCAGTTGTTCAATAGACCCGATGGCTTTGAAGGAGGAGGATCCGTTACAGCTAAAGGCGAGCGCTGCTGTTAATACGGGAAAAATGATCTTATGCATAAGCAATTTTTTTTGCATAATGAAGATATTATTAATTTGACTATAATGTAATGTGCCGGCAAATAAAAACAGCAAATGATTTTTGAGCGGGCTATGAGTATACATTGTTATTTTTATCCTCCAGATAATACTTATAATGATGAGAAATAAGATCATATCCTGCCTTGCCCTGGGTTTGCTGTTGCAGCTTTCCGGGTTCGCTCAGCATAAAATAGAAAACATTATTGTTGTAACTACCGACGGGTTGCGCTGGCAGGAGCTTTTCACCGGGATGGACAGTACACTGGCGAACAATGCTGCATTCAATCAAAATCAAAAAGATTACCTCTATCAAACCTACTGGCATGAGGATCCTGCGGAACGGCGAAAAAGGCTGCTGCCCTTTATATGGGGGCATTTTGCAGCAAACGGGCAATTATACGGCAACCGCACTTATAATAATTTTGCAGATGTTACCAATCCGCACTGGTTTTCTTACCCGGGCTATAATGAAATGTTTACCGGTTATGCCGATCCTGCTATTAATATCAACAGTTATCCGGATAATCCGAACCTGAGCGTCCTGGAGTTCATCAACAATCAGCCCGGCTATAAAAATAAAGTGGCAGCTTTTGGATCATGGGAAGCATACGACCGGATATTGCGTAAAAAAACCAGCGGGTTTCCCGTGATGGCGGCTTTTGATACGATAGACTGGAAAAACGCCACTTATACAGAAAAGATAATTAATGCGATGAAGCAGGATTGGCACAAGCCCAATGATGATCATGGATGCCCTGATGTTTTTACCCATTACCAGGCAATGGAATACCTGAAAACCAGGCAACCAAAGGTTTTATACATTGCATACCTCGAGACAGATGATTGGGCGCATGCAGGAAAATACAGCTATTATCTTAAAGCCGCACACCAGGTAGATGCCTGGTTGCAGGAACTCTGGCATTTTATACAAAGCACACCGGCTTACAAAAATAAAACGGCGCTTCTGATAACAACCGACCACGGCAGGGGCGATATCAATAAAGCGCAATGGACGGGTCATGGCAGTAAAATTGAAGGCGCCGGCGAAATATGGATCGGAGTAATGGGACCAGGCATCCCCACAAAAGGAGAAGTAAGAACAGCCATGCAGTTGTATCAAAAGCAGATAGCGCAAACGATAGCCGCTCTGTTGTCGTTCAATTTTACCGCAACACACCCGGTAGCGCCGGCTATTCAGCAGGTCAAAGAAAAATAATAATACCCCCTTTATGAGAAAAGGTCTCTTTACCCTGATTTTATTTTTGTCCGCTGCGATCGTTTTTTCACAACCGGCACCGGCACCGCTTCCTGAAACAAAATATAAGCTGGTTGTTATTG
Source organism: Agriterribacter sp. (assembly GCF_035444585.1). Taxonomy (GTDB): domain Bacteria; phylum Bacteroidota; class Bacteroidia; order Chitinophagales; family Chitinophagaceae; genus Agriterribacter. Next base: position 1,331 of record NZ_DAOMOZ010000111.1, on the reverse strand, counting down.
CCCACAGGGGTAACCATGTTAAAGTGCCGGAAAATACGGTTGAATCTGTAAAAGAAGCGATAAAAAGCAAATCCGATTATGTAGAGATTGACCTGCGCACTACGAAAGACGGGCAGCTTGTTATTCACCACGACGCTACTGTTGACCGCATGACCAATGGCAATGGTAATGTAAAGGATCTTACCCTTGCGGAAATACAGCAACTGAAAGTGGCCGATAAAAACAAGCCAACAAAAAAAACATACCGCATTCCAACTTTCAGCGATGTACTGAAAGTATGTAAAGGAAAGATCAATATTTACCTCGATTTTAAAGATGCCGGTGTAACCGAAGCCTACAGGCAGATACAGGCAGCCGGTATGGAAAAGCAGGTTGCCGTATACGTTAACAGCATACAACAGTACAAAGAGTGGAGGAACACGGCTCCGGGCATTCCTTTAATTACCAGCGTCATTGAAGAAGTAAAAAACAAAGACCAGTTGGCTTTTTTCCTGTCGCAGGGAACCATTGAAGTGCTGGATAATATCAATGAAAAGGAAATGGTAGCAACAGCCAATGACAACGGGGTAGCGGTATGGCTGGATGCACAGGGCGATCATGAAGGAACAGATGAATGGAACAGGGCCCTGCAAAAAGGGATACAGGGGATCCAGACCAACAACCCCGGAGCCCTGATCGCTTATCTGAACAAAAGCGGTTTGCGCAACGGGCTGGGGAAGGATCTTGCCAAAGAAGATCCTTATGCAAAATATAAAAAGAAAGCGTACCGGGAATTAAAGAATATAAAATACGGCAAAGCTCCGGGTGATGAAAACATGTTCGATGCCTATTTCCCAAAAGAGATGCAGCCCAATGCCAGGGTAATTGTGTATATACATGGCGGCGGGTGGACCGGTGGCGATAAGGAGGAATTTCCCAAACAACTGGTTGAAGAACTGGTGGGCAAACGCGGTTACCTGGTGGTTTCCATGAATTACCGGTTGGTGAAAAACGGCAACGACCGATTCCCGGCGCAAATTGAAGATGTAAAGGAAGCGCTGGCATTTATATCAAAAAATGCAAAGAAGTATGAATACAACGGGAACGAATACGCGTTGATGGGCGGCAGCGCCGGCGCGCATTTGGCCATGTTGTATGCCTATGGATACGATGATAGGAAGCAGGTGAAAACGGTGATTGACCTGTGGGGTCCAACAGACCTTACAGACAAGACGGTAAGGCCCGAAGGCAGCGACGTGGATAAAGCGGTGACCAACTTTTTGGGAGAGAAAGACGTGCAAGCGCAGATCACAAAAGATGCCAGCCCCGCTTATCGCCTTACAAAGGAAACT
>NZ_DAOMOZ010000110.1:0-15542 GCF_035444585.1 Agriterribacter sp. | reverse complement strand
GGCTTCCATTGGACTGGTATATTATATTTTACCCGAAACCATGTCGCTCCGCGGGCAGGAGTTTACCAAATGGGGAGTGTTGGGGGCTATTGGCGTGGGGCTTTTAGTAGGAGCCTTAATGAGCATTATTACAGAATATTACACAGCAATGGGCAAAAGGCCCGTACTGTCTATTATACGTCAGTCGTCTACCGGTCATGCCACCAATGTAATTGGCGGTTTGGCTGTAGGGATGGAATCTACATTTCTTCCTATACTGGTACTGGCCGGCGGTATTTGGGGTTCTCACGAGCTCGCCGGCCTATACGGGGTAGCGATAGCTGCTGCAGGCATGATGGCCACAACTGCTATGCAATTGGCCATTGATGCATTTGGCCCTATTGCAGACAACGCAGGCGGCATAGCGGAAATGTGTGAATTGCCTAAAGAAGTACGGGAAAAAACAGATGTGCTGGATGCGGTTGGGAATACCACAGCCGCTACAGGCAAAGGTTTTGCGATAGCCTCCGCCGCATTAACTGCGTTGGCTTTGTTTGCGGCTTTTGTGGGGGTTGCAGGGATAGACGGTATTGATATTTACAATGCAAAAGTACTGGCTGCTCTTTTTGTTGGGGGAATGATCCCGTTTATATTCTCATCTCTGGCCATCCGTGCGGTTGGAGAAGCTGCCATGAGCATGGTGGAAGAAGTTCGCCGCCAGTTCCGCAGCATTCCGGGTATTATGGAAGGCAAGGGAAAACCCGAATACGATAAATGCGTTGCCATTTCCACAGAAGCTTCCATAAAGAAAATGCTGTTGCCCGGAGCCATAGCCATTGTTTCTCCGTTGATCATCGGCTTTTTGGCGGGGCCGGAAGCGCTGGGCGGCTTCCTGGCAGGCGCAACCGTAAGCGGTGTACTGATGGGTATGTTCCAGAATAATGCCGGCGGCGCCTGGGACAATGCCAAAAAATCTTTTGAAAAGGGCGTAGAGATCAATGGTGAGATGTTTTACAAAAAGTCTGAACCGCATAAAGCATCGGTTTCGGGAGATACAGTAGGCGACCCGTTCAAGGATACTTCAGGACCTTCTATGAACATCCTCATAAAACTGATGTCAATTGTTTCGCTGGTAATAGCGCCTACCCTGGCCGACATATACAATACCAAAACAGAACAGACGGTCATTGAAAAAAAGCAGGCTACCGAACTGGTAACCACAACAAACACGACCCTGACTACACCAGATTAGCTTTTTATTTGAATATTCAGCAACCAGGTTTCGCTCTCAAAAACCTGGTTGTTTGGTTTTCAAACAGTTCCGTTATGCCGAACGGAATAATTTATCATTAGGTAATGATCAGCCAACTCCGGAACCCGTATTTTCCAATGCCTGGTATCCAATCTCATTAAAGCGATTAAATCATAATATTCAGAACCTACAGGCTTTATTGTGCGTTCTGCGTACTTCTACCCAATAATTCTCATAGAAATTTTACGTACATTTATTTTTGAATGAAGAAGATTAGTATCTTCACACTCTATCCTTTATAATTAAGATACCAAGTCCTGTCGCATAAAATCATTTCATTTCAATCTCCTATTAAATTCTCCTTTGAAACCCCGCTTTGTCAATCTTTCCGTTAGTCCCGTGGATAGCCATTAAAGGTTTAAGTTCCGGAAAAACATTTTCATCAAGCACATAAACATGCATGTTCATGAAATCAACTCTACTTCTTATTTTATCCACATTGATCACTACAGTTGCTGCGGCGCAATATGAAATACCTTCGGGAAATCTTGACCCCGGTATTACCCACAGCGATGAACCAGATGACGGCACTTTAGTTCTGGGTATTACAAATCGTTTGGGTGGTGTTCGGTACAATCACACGAACAGGCTGTTTACCGTAAATAACAATACAGGCTGGCTCACACAATTTAACTACAGGGCCTTCCCGGAACCTTTTGGAATGACAAGCACCAATACCGATTATTTTCTATATCAGGGAACCAATGAAATTGCAGGAGACGGAGGTATCATTGTGTTTGATACTGTTCACTTCAACATTGGCGCAGGCAATACCATGCATATTACCAACTACCACGAGGGCACTTTTTTAAGCCCATATGGGGAAGTATCAGGTGGCATTATGATTGGCAGAGCCCTATATTTTAATAATGGCATAACCACCACCAACAGGATAAATCCCGTACAAGGCGCCATTGTATTTATAAACAATGCCTTTTATGACGGCGGATTGACAGATGCCCAACACGTTGATGGATTTGTTAGCGAGACGAATTATCCGGACGGGGACAATCTGCCCCTGGGGCATGGCGGCGATTTTACTTTCCCGGTAGGCAACGGTTCCAATATTTACCAGGTAAGAAGACAGGGCACTTTTACAGACCCGGACCATATTCTTACCGTGGGCTGGGTAGATGGAGATCCAAACAATACTGCAGATCCCACCCCAAGCTCAGGTTTTGATTATAATCCAACAGCATTAAACTATCGCCCTCCGGGTATCGCGGGTATTGCAAAGGAAGGCTTTTGGGACTGGCACTACCAGGAAGCGATACCTTCTGAGCCTGCAGAATACAATGGAGTAGCAATGATCGAAGATCAAACCATCACCGTTTCAATTCCCGACTTAAGCAACTACCCGGGATTGCAGGCCGGCGATCTCCGGCTATTGGGATTTGATCCGCGTCTTACAGAATTTAAATGGATAGACCTAAGCACAGGTAGCGGGTTACCTGCTCCATATGCAAACGGAATAAGCAAAGGCTCTACGTTACAGGGCATTATTCCTGCCGGACAGGTAATTTCAGCACTGGCTATCGGCAGTACCAATAATATTATTCTCCCTGTTACCTTTACTTCCTTTACGGTTAAGGCAGACGGCTGCAAAGCACTATTGGAATGGCAAACAGGCATGGAGCAGAACAACAGCCATTTTGTGGTGGAACGCAGCAGCAACGGGAATGAATTTACCGCCATCGGCCGTGTCGGCGCCGTAGGCAACAGCAATAGCCTCAATACCTACCGGTTCACCGACGAAGCTCCTGCCGGCGGCGTTAATTATTACCGTATCAGGCAGGTAGATTTTGATGGTAAACATTCAAGCACCGATATAAAGGCCGTACGTATACAATGCAACGGAAATGCGGTAGCCCTGAAAGCATATCCTAACCCAGCCGCCAGCCAGGTGAATATCCGGAGTGGCAAAGCAGTAGCCCAGGTAAATATAGTGGCCAGCAACGGGCAAACTGTAATGAAATATATACCATCGCAAAACCAGGGTGGCACCTTCTCCCTGAATATACAACGCATTCAAAAAGGTATTTATCTGTTACAGGTGGTGAATAAGGATGGCACCATTGATGTAATTAAACTGCTGAAACAGTAAGCCAATTACAATGCTACAGAGGTCAAAGGTGAAAACGAACATTTTCACTTTTGACCTTTTTTTCTATCGCTGGTTCATTCGTTGGTTCATCTTAAAAAAAGGGGTTCCCGCCCATTTATATACGAACTGTTCAGAACAACCCCGAAGAAAGCTTTTTTTGTGCCGGGGCTGTCTCAAAAGTTATGTTTTGCCACAAAGACCTGCCTGGACCGGACGGGGCAGGCAGGTCTTTGTGGCATATCTTCTATACCCGCCTTTTGAGACAGCCGCTTCGCGGCGCACCTTGCACCACCCAAATTTTTGCAAAAAATACGGCATCGCTTGGTTAGTTACGAATGAACTCGTATATTCGATACGAAAAAAATCGTATACATGGCACAACAAAAAACAATAAGGCCTACGGAAAGTGAACTTGAAATTTTGCAGGTGCTTTGGGCTAAAGAAAATGCAACGGTAAGAGAAGTACATGAAATTTTATCGGTCAGCAAAGATGTGGGATATACCACCACGCTTAAACTGATGCAGATCATGCACGAAAAAGGACTGGTGAGCAGGAACGATTCCTCAAAAACGCATATTTACCAGCCGGTAGTAAGCCGCGAAAAAACACAGAAACATTTTGTAGGCAAAATGATAGATAATCTTTTTTCGGGCTCACCGGCTCAACTGGTGATGCAGGCCCTGGGCAACCATAAAACCAGTCCCGATGAACTGGAAGAAATACAGAAATTACTTAACACGCTGAGAAAGTAATACAAAAACGTTCCCATGAATTTGATCTATCAGTCACCATTTTTAATTGCGCTTGGATGGACAATAGCTGCCAGCATATGGCAATCGGCCCTGCTGTGGCTGTTTTACCAGGCAATATGCAGCGTGCATCGCCATATATCCCCCGCACGCAAACATTTTATTGCCTCCCTGTTGCTATTGGGCTCCTTTGGCTGGTTTAGCATTACACTGGCAAACAAATACAGTGAAATAATAAAGCTGAATGAATATTTATCCGGGTTGAATACCAATGCTGCAACCCCGGCCTATTCGCCGGATATCCTGTTTTCCCACAATGGCTTAACAGATTTTGCCAATCAATACCTCCCCTATATTTCAGCAGCCTATCTTATTGTATTGCTGCTGCTCTCAGTAAAATTAATAAACGCTTACCTGCATTCGAAACAACTAAAAACAACAGGGCTGCTCCCAATAAACGAACATTGGATCAATCTGGTAAATAAGTATGCCCGTAAGATCGGGATCGTTAAAAAAGTGAATATCCATCTCAGCCGGTATATCAGCGTTCCTGCCACCCTAAACTTTTTCAAACCTGTTATCCTGCTTCCTTTAGCAGCGTTTAACCACCTTACGCCGCAACAGGTGGAATCTGTTATTTTACACGAGCTGGCGCACATCAAAAGGAATGACTACCTCATTAATATTATGGCATCTGTAATTGAAACTATCCTCTTCTTTAATCCGTTTGTTCATCTTCTGGGCAAATCATTAAAAAAAGAAAGGGAACATTGTTGCGATGACTTTGTGCTGCAGCACCGTTTCGATCCGCACAGCTATGCCTCTGCCCTGCTGTCGCTTGAACAACTGAGGGTAGGAATGCAACCCTTGGCAATAGCCGCTACAGGCAGGAACAACTATCAATTGCTTGGGCGGATAAAAAGAATAATGAATGTAAATACTACCCATTTTAACTATGGACAAAAATTACTGGCGCTTGTTTTAATGGCTTTTATAATGATCTCGGTAGCATGGCTTTCTCCTTCCCCGCAAAACAATACTGCAGCAAGCCGGGCTGGAGATATTTATAATGATGAAGCCAAATCTAATCCTGCCGGCACCATCCTGCCTGGAAGCGAAATAAAAACAGCTCCTGTACAGAAAACTGTAAATGATACGCCTGGTGCAACCCGCAGCAATAAAAACAACAAGACTGCCGCCCCCCGCTCCGGCAAAGATCAAAATGATTTCCCGGCACCTACAAACGGGTCCCCACTGTTACCACTGGCTCCTCATCCGCCGGCATCTCCCCTAACTCCGCCGCCCCCTCCCTCCCATACCGGCACAGAAGACGGGGCTGCCATGACTATACTGCCATCGCCTGCTATTGGCAGTGACATATACATTTCCAATGATTTTGCAGACGATGATGCCAGATGGAAAGCTGAGGAATGGCTGAATGCCCTTCCGGGCCTGAAGAAACAAGGGAACAGCAAAAAAATATCATTCAACGATCTTGCATTGTTCATGGATGCTTCTAAAATAAAAATCTTTCAAAACAACCAATTATTGAACCGGGAGCAATGGCAGGATTTATTAAAACAGCTTAACGAAATACAAGTTCAGTATGAAAACGCCGGCATTGAAAACCTACAAGCCAAACGCAGGACTGTTGAAAAAAAAGCAGCAAACGGTTCACACAAAGACCGGGCTATGGAAAACCGTACTGAATTATTGTTTTTTGATCACTTGAAAGATGGCATTCCGGATATAAAAAAGATGTTTTCTGAAGAAAAATTAAAATTAGACAGCATAAGGAAAGTATCGGTTGAACTGGCTGAAAAGCAAAAAGAAATATGGTTAGAACAGGCAAAAGAGCAAAACGATGCAAATGAAAGAAATGCTATAGGCTTATATGAATTTATTGTACGGGTTGAAAACCATGTTAATTTGCATCCTGTTGCAAGTGGCAGCCTACAAAAAAATATTGATGTGATAACAAATACAGAAAAGGAATTGGTTAAAAACCAGACAGAAAGGAACCACAGCCATTCCGGCAACCGTTCATTTTCATTCACCATTGCAGCATCCGGTAAAGCCGCCAGGCAAAAACCTGTTCACCGCTCAGTGAATACCGGAAAAAATCCACTACGGGTTGTTTCATTATAAAAGTTGATCGACTCTGATTATATTATACTGTTTCGCTGTGGAATGCTCCGCTGTGCCAAGTCTCCTGACCATAAGTGTTCGAAATCCATAAGCGTTCGAAATTCCGCTGCGCGAAGTCTCCTGACTTCGCACTTACTATGTTCTCCGGAGACTATGTCTCCGCTGTATAAAAGAAGCAATATCAACAAATCTTCAACCCCTTACCAAAACCGCCAGTAAATATAACACCAGGCTATTGCATACAGGATAAGCCATAATTTAATACTTTGCCACCAGGATCTTTTTTTAGCACCTTCTTCGAGGGTGCTGATCCAGGAGAAGCGCCATAGAAAAGGCTTTATCTGCTCTTTTGCCGGGGGTACAGTATTTAGTGAAACTACCGCGATCAGCAGCATCGTCAGTGCCTGTGCAACAGCGCCCACGTATAACCAGTGGAGTTGTATACCTGCTGCCAGCAAGCCAAGCGCAAGCATGATCTGGATAAAGACACCCCCGATCAAACCCGCAACGGCCCCCGCATAACTGGTTCTTTTCCAGAAAATACCCATCAGCAGCACAGAGATGAACGGCGTAGCCATATAGGTAACACCTGTTTGAAAATATTTGAACAGCCCTATACTGCCTACCAGTGGGGCCACCAAAGAAGATATCAATAAAGCAGCGCCTCCCGAAACCTGTCCTGTAGTGATCAATTCCCTGTCTTTGGCATTTTTGCGGATGAATTTTTTGTATACATCCAGTGAAAAAATAGTGGCAATTGAGTTGGAGAGCGCACTTACAGTAGACATTACCGCGGCAAAAAAGCCGGCCAGTATAATGCCTTTCAATCCAGATGGAGCAAAAAGTTCCAGCGCTACAGGAAATGCACGATCCTGGTTATCGGGCAATAAGGAAGGACCCTGTTGCATAACATCTAACCAATGATACACAATTAAGCCCAGCAGGCAGGTCACCAACGGGCGGATGATATTTATGAACCCCGAAAAAATAAGTCCCATTATGCCATCCCATGTGCTGCGGGCCGAAAGAATACGCTGGATCATAACCTGGTTGGAAGACTGGTAAAATAAAAAAACGCCAAACGATGCAAGAATGAGCCCGGCAAACGGCGCTTCAGGATCAGAAGGCGGCTGATAAAGATGAAAGCGTTCCGGTGCAGCCGCAACCATTGCATCCCAGCCACCCGGAATTTTATCCAACGCCACAAAGTAAAAGATCACCCCTCCTCCTATCAGCATCACGCATTGAATGGCATCCGTCCACATCACGGAGCTCAAACCTCCCAACAAAGTATAGCTGGCCGTAACCAGCACAATGCCTGCCATTACATAGCCCTGGTTCCATCCTGTTAGCTCACTGAGCGTAATGCTGCCGCCGTATATAACAGGCGGCAGAAAAACAAAAACATAACCGATCAGTATCACAAAACTATAAATAGCGCCACAGGCGGGACCAAAGCGCCGGTTCAGCAGATCAGGCACCGTCATTATTTTATTCCGCAAATACAGGGGAATGAAAAATACCATCATTAGTAAATAAGTAGGCAATGCCCACCATTCCCAGTTGGCAATCGCCAGTCCGCCTTTGTAAGTAGCGCCAATGGTACCCACGATCTGTTCGCTTGATACAGAGGTAGACACAAATGCAGCACCGATGAGGTACCACGGCATATTCCCTGATGCCAGGAAATACCCTTCCGTGGTTCTTTTTATTTTACCCGCGGCCATTAAACCAATAATAACTACCAGCAATGTTTCTCCAACAATGATGAGGATATCCAGCAACGAAAGATGAAAATTTTCCATAAGAACAGGGCAAGCTGTTAAGTGTTATAAAGTCCTTTTTGTGAAAGGTGAAAAAACAAAAGTGAAAAATTTTTCAGTTCTCACCTCTCACTTTCGACCAAAACAGGTCCATCAAGATCAACTGTGCATTCACCACTTCCATCCGTCACAACAATCGCCAGCGTTGCAGGTGACTGGCAGATTGACCCGGTGCAACAAATATTCTTTCGCTCAATGTTTCCAGCTCCGCAAAATCTGCGCAAACAAATACTTCCGTATTGCACCCGTTATCAACACATGCTTCAGGGATGGATAACCCGGGACTGTCAATAATCAATGTTCCCTGCTGCTGAACAGCGGTAAGCACCGGGTGTTCGCAATGCCATCCGGCTTTTCCCCTGAAGTTACCCGGCTTTACTGTTACCTGTCCGTTCAGCCGCTGCCATTGGGCAGGATCCGTTCCCGGCCAAAAATGAATACCCGGCGTAGTGCATGAAGCGAGTAACTGCGCAGAACGGGGAACACAGGTAATGGCCCATAAAGCTCCTGTCCATTCTTCATGTCCATTGTTTTCAAGCATATGCCGTATTTCAAAACCTTCTTGCCCGGACATTGCCCCGATTAATAAAGTAAGCTTAATGCCATCGGGCCTTTGTTGAGCGGAGATATGCAGGGCTGAATCAATAATTTTAACATCGCAAGGTACATTATCCGGGTAATAGCTATCATCATTTTCAGGTGCAGTGGTAAACCGGTGCCCTCCGTATATACGCCATTCGCCCACGCGGAAATCCGTACCATCTTCATATAAAAGATTGCTATCACCTGCACGGCTAAGCGAAAGTATGCGCGGACCTGCGGATATGCCAGCGACCAGTTCGTATTGATCAACGCTGCATTTTACCGCATCCCAGCCATTCCATTTGATGAATGTAAAGTTCATGGTAAAACCCGGGTCGTTAATCCTCTCTGAAACGCATCCATACGGGTAAACCCTTCTGCATACAGGCATCCGGCGGCCAGTCCGCGAAACCGTGCCTGCACTTCAATCATATCAAACAAATTTGTATTTGCCAATTGCTGCATGGCCTGAAACTGGCTTTTGTGACAAGCCAGCATTTCTTTTTTTGTTTCAAATACTTCCGTGATATCAACGTATTCCGTGGGTAAAAACCCAATTCCCCCAAGGTTATCCATAAAGTATAGCTGAGCGTGTGCGAAACGGCAGGCAGGCAAAGATTGCCCCGGGATATGTGGAAGTCCTTTCTGAAAGTACGCATCGAAAATCAATTGTCCTACATATCGGTGGTCGGGGTGATAATCATTAGGCGAGTGGGTAAAAATAATATCCGGATCGGCTTCCCGTAATATATCAATCATGATCATGCGCTGTTCACGATCGGGAAAAACATGCTCGTCCATCACTCCGCCCCAGATTACCTTTGCACCAATAACAGCCGCTGCCGCACGGGTTTCTTCTTCCCTCATCTTTCCCAGCTCGGCAGGAGCTATCACCGCATCGCCCATACTGCCATCTGTAAAAACAGCCATGGTAACCCGGTGACCTTCTCTCGCATAACGGACAAGCGTACCTGCGCAAAGGATCTCCGTATCATCGGGATGGGCAACTACACAAAGAATATTCATATACTATTGTTGATTAGAGCACACCATAACGGTCATACACTGCTCTGAGTGAATCACCATTCAGTAAATCTATCCTAGACTGATCTTCCTTGAACACTTTTTCATAAGCCATGTCAAGCACTTTATCTTCAATATCACGGGGAACCACCACGATACCGTCGAAGTCGGAAAATATCAGCTCACCGGGATTTACCACCACTTCACCGCAACGTATGGGCACATCGTATGCCATCACCCGTCCGCGTCCCAAACTATCCAGGGGGCGGATGCCGCCATAGAAAACAGGGAATTTCATTTCAATGATTTTTTTGCAGTCCCTGATCATGCTGTCGCAAATACAACCCACAGCTCCGTTACGCCTGGCAATTGTACTCATCAATTCTCCCCATGGTGCATTGGTGCCGGCATAATCGGTTGAGTGCACTACCACATCTCCTTTTTTCAGCGAATCTACCGCCTCAATCTCCAAACTATACGGATCGTCCTCAATATAATCCGTTTCCATCCAGCGATACGTTCTTGCCCGGCCCACGATCGTACAATTGTCCGCATCCAGTGGCCTTAAGCGCTGGTGCATCGCCTGGTTTCTATAGCCCAGGATATCCAAAACATCGCAAACTATAGCTACATACAGGTTTTCCTTTATCCATTTAAATTTTTCTTCGTCGGTAGTTCGTTTAATTTTTGTTTCCATGTTAAAATATTATTTGATGAGATGTTTCAGCGTTATTAACTGATTAAAGATTTATACAAAAACGTTTCACTGCAGCTTCATTTATTTCAATACCCAAACCCGCACCTTGCGGAACAGGAATATATCCTTCCGCATCCATTTGAACAGGGTTTTGGATCACTTCCCTGAGCATGGGGTTATCGCTCACATTGTATTCGAGAAACAGGGATCTCGGCAAAACAGCATTCAGGTGAAGACTGGCTGCTGTTAATAAATCTGTGAGCCAGGCATGCGGACAAACATCCACACCTGCATGTTCAGCTTCCCATATAATTTTCCTTGCCTGGGTAAATCCGCCGCAGCGCGAAAGGTCGGGCTGTACAACATCAATGCCTCCACGCTGGATCAATTCCCTGAACCCCCAGGCGGTAGCTTCCTGCTCGCCTGCCGCCAGCCGTGTTTTAACCCCGGCAGCTTTTACTTTTCCATAACCATCGTATGATTCAGGGTGGAGAAAATCTTCGAGCCAGAAAATATTATAGGGTTCCAGCGCACGACACAACTCAATAGCATTGTAAGCGCTCCTGTTTACCATCCACCCGGGATCAATCATCAATTCAATATCCGGCCCCAGCGCTTCTCTTGCCGCTGCCACCAATTGTATATCCTGCTTAGGATTTTGTCCAAATACGCCCCAGCCAAATTTAACCGCCGTAAAGCCACGCTGCACATAAAACGCACATGCCGCTTTCATCGCATCAGCAGTTGGTCTAAAAAGCGTGGAAGCATATGCACGAACTCTATCCCTTCTTGCGCCACCCAGTATTTTATATACCGGCCGGTCAATGGCTTTGCCTATAATATCATGACAGGCAATATCAAAACCCGATAGCACCTGCATGGCTACTCCCCTTCTCCCAAAGTAAATAGTGCCCCTGTAAATTTTGTCCCACAGCCGTTCCACATCAAAAGGATCTTCGCCTATAACCAGTGCCCGCAATCCTTCAAACACCCCCGACCCGCTTTCGGGCGCATTTACTACCGCTTCACCCACATGCGGCGAAGTTTCCACATCCGACCAGCCCGTGATGCCTTCATCGGTGCTCACTTTCAGCAAAAAGCAATGCTTTACGCCTCTTGCTTCGTCACTCCCCGCCGGGTTGGTGATCTCGAAAGGTGATTGAAGGATAAATGCTTCTACATCGGTAATCTTCATAAATACTTTGAATGTTAGTTTTTTTAACTAATCAAATACCAGGGCAACTTTCAATGCCCTGCTGTGCCCGTTACGGGCCAAATCAAAAGCTTCTTCCCAACGATCAAAAGGAATATGATGTGTAATGATATCTTCCAGCGCCAGGCTTTCTTCGGTCAGGCATTGGAGTGATTCATCTATTTTATTTTCGTCATTACATGCGCCAACCACTTCTAACTCTGAAACATGGATATTAAAAAGATTCAGTGCAACAGGTTCCTGAACCGTGCTGAAAACAACCAGCCGCCCGCGGGGCCGCAGCGCCTGCAAGCAGGTTTCAACCGCGCTTGCAGCACTTACCGCCAATATCGCCACATCAACAGATCTTTCTTTCACAGTATCCACTATTTCCACCCCCGGTATCATCTGAAGCCGGAAATGTTCCCGGCCCGACACCAGTACACGGGCTGCTCCCGCCCTTTGTGCGAGGCGCGCAATAATATTTCCAAAAGGCCCATCGCCGGCCACCAGCACTGTTTTCCCATTCATATCGCCCGAACGCGATATCGCTTCCAGGCACACCGCCACCGGCTCCAAAAGCGCGCCCAAAGGAAAAGATATATTATCCGGAATAGCCCGCACCCGATCGGCCCGCTGAACAAAATATTCTGCGAAGCAACCATCACGGTCAATGCCGAGATGCCCCATACGCGAACAAAGATGTTCTAATCCGCGCTTACATTCGTCGCAAGTCATGCAGGGCACAACAGGATGTGCCGCTACACGGGTCCCGGGTGCATAACCCATTATATCAGATCCGCAGGCAACCACCACGCCTGCACCCTCATGCCCCATTACGCGGGGATATTGTATTCCAAACGGGTTGGATCTTATATCATGTAAATCGGAAGTGCAAATGGTAGCCGCTTTCGTCCTGATCAGCACTTCATCTGCCCGAGGAACCGGCACAGGAACATCTACCTTCACCAGACGGTTAAGTCCCTGTAGCTGCAACGATCTCATATATAAAAAGGGATCCGCCATTATTTTGATAGGATTGGATTTGGAAGTGCAAGCAATTCGAGCGTATTGCGATGAATGATACCTTCAATGGCTTCAGCCGGTACAGCAGGCAAACCGCTTTGGGCTACAACGTCATTAAGGTTCCTTATTCTTTCCAAAGAGCTGCCCGTAGTGGTAAACGGAAAATCGGAACCGAACAGTACTTTATGCTGCGCTCCGTACTCCACCAGCAACCGCATGGAATTATAAAATTGCCATGGGCGGTAGTACAAAGCAGATATATCGGCATATACATTGGCATGCCTGCGGATGACCGCAATGGTTTCCCCCTCCCAGGGATGCCCGAGGTGGGCAAGCACCATCTTCAGGCTGGGAAAATCAACCGCCACCGCGTCAAAATGAACCGGGCGCGAATAATCGAGCCGTGTACCGCTAACGAATGAAGTGCCTGCATGAAACAGGACGGGCAGGCTATGCTTTACACAATACCGGTATATATTGTAATACCGCGGGTCCTGCGGATGCACATCCTGGTAAAGTGGCGCAAGCTTAATCCCAACGGCCCCCAATTGGCGGTGACACTTCTCCAACTCATCCATATAATTTTCCTGCAGCGGATCAATAGAAGCAAAAAACAACAACCTGCCGGGCGCTTTTGCTACATGTGCCGCTACCATTTCATTGGGAATGTTCCAGCCGGTTGCCGAGGCCTGCAATCCAAATACAACAGCCACATCAGCAGCCTGCGTGGTTTCAAGATGCCTCTCTTCCACATTTCCCCATACAGCAGGATCAACGCCACACCGCACCAGGTCGGCATCCAGCTTCGGTCCAAAGTGCAGACCGGCGTCAAAAACATGTGTATGGATATCTACGATCATAACCAATTTCAATATAACCAATTTACAGAGAAAGCCGTTATTCGAGCGACCAGTAATGAACCGCCCAGGGCTCTAATGTTAAGGTCAAAGATTGTGTGCCTTTTTTGATCTGAACAAAAGGATCGGGACGCAGGCGCTGATTTTCCTCTAACCCCGATCCGCCTGCATCCAATACAATATGACGAACCCGCATATCTTTGGGGAGATCGTTGAGGCTTACCTTTACGGTTGCCGGCTGATCCGAAAAATTCCAAAGCATCATATTGTGCATTCGCAACTTAGGATCATGCGTTGCAAAACCATGTATTTTATCGCTTGAAGAAGTAACGGCTAACTTATTGCCTACCATCCTCGACAGCAATTTGAACGTATAGTACGCCGGCCGTAACTGGTTTTGATAATCAATCAGGCCGCTGAATTGCGCCTGCCTGTTCCACCACCGCGTCATAAATGCTGTTCCTTCCGGAGAGTGTATCCGGGAAAATGTTTCAAACGAAACATACCAGTCGCGGATTTGATAATAACACGACCAGTCTAATCCCACATCTTTCATTTGCCAGATGGTTTCGGCTACATAGCAGGGTTGAAACCTGGGATCAAGCGGGGGATTGAACAGATCCATATTCCATTCATTCATGATGGTTTCCGCTTTGATGCCCGGATACTGCGCAACGAGGTTTTTCACATATTCAATCTGCCCGCGAATAGCGGTTGGACTATTATTGTAGTTATGAAAAGAAACAAAATGCAATGGTATTTTTTCAGCAGAACAAACGCGAAGGAGTTCAGGCAGGATTGGCGATTTATAATATGCCAGCGCCGGGCCGCCAACTTTTGCGTTGGGATCGGCACGAAGGATAGCAGCTACCGTGTGTTTATAATACCGCGCATAGCTTTCAGGTTTGAACCGGTAAGGCGTGCCGCCATCTTCTCCGATATCCACTTCATTACCCACTTCCCAATAGGTGATGCCGGCGCCCTTATCAAGATAATGCTTTACCACATCATGCACAAACTGTTCCCACCCCGCATAATCATTGGGCTCCACAATATCCTGGTCTATTCCCGGGAAAAACAATTTGGGCTTCAAACAAAAACTCATGAAAGGCTTCGCTCCCGTTTGCAGGATATTAGCCACCATGCTATCCAGCGTAGTAAAATGATACTTTCCTTTTTCCGGGATAACATTATAGTACTCACTTACAAATAACCTGATGATGGCCGGATGCAATGCTCTTATTTCCGTTACCCGGCTGGCCAACATAGGCTCTTCCGATAAGCCACCCTGGCCTAAGGCCATGCGCTCCATGTTCATGGGACCGAGACTTTTCCCAAACTCCACTTTTACATTTGTGGCTTGTGCGCACACCTGCATACAGCCAAAAATGTAAAAGGATAAAAGAAGTGAGCTTATTTTCAACATGGTAATGTTTTGATGGCTGATTAACAGCGGCGAATGATATTAATATTTTGCTGAAATGACATAGTTTCCCGATGGCGCAGGAATACTGATATACTCTTTTTTTACATCAAAGTTTTTCCAGCGTTTCCCGTTCACTGCTACCGATCTGATCCTTTTGCCATCCGGATGCCTGAACCTCACCAATAATTGTTTGGGAGGATTACGGTCGGTCGTAACAATTTCCGCTTTTATTTCATTACCGGCATTTACCCCGTCAATGGTGAAAGATATGTTCCCAAAATAAGTTGGCGCGTCCTTCACTTCAATTTTTTTTCCATGCTTCAGCCAGTCGCGTGGAATGGCCTGACCGATCATCAGCGTATCGTTGCCCCACTCGTTAATGAGCATTCTTCTGTAAATTTCAAACCAGGCCCCATCCGTACTTGGCGGGCCATAATATTGCCCCCATGCCCAGCGATGTTCCAGCGAAGTGAACTGTTGGTGTGAGAACCCGCAGGCCATCAGGCTGTAAAATGCGCGGATAACCGCTTTGGGCTCATCCCTTAAAAGATAGGCAGTTGCCTGCTGAACATATACCGGCTCATTGGCAGCGCCCTGGTTTTTAAAGAACAGGTTGTCTTCAT
>NZ_DAOMOZ010000109.1:0-15667 GCF_035444585.1 Agriterribacter sp. | reverse complement strand
GTATTTGCAAAAATACTAAGTTTATGAATGACGAACGGCTGGATTTTCTATACAAAAAGAATTAAATTTATGAGCTACATATGAAAATAATATTTGCCTGTTTTGTATTTGTAGCCGCATCTATTCCTCTGCGCCTAACCGTTGCCGGTTCAAAAATATTTTCCGAAGAGCCCGCGAAGCTGGTCACCCAGTTTAAATTTCAGCAGTTCAGCGGTGGCGTGGTGATCGTACAGGCCCGGGTAAACCACTACCCCGATACCCTGAATTTCATTTTGGATACAGGCAGTGGTGGCATTTCCCTCGATTCTTCTACTGTAGTAGCTTTATCTATTCCCACAGTGCCTTCAGAGCGTACCATCCGTGGCATTGCAGGCATCCGCAAGGTAAACTTCCTGTACAATGCAACCCTTCATTTGCCGGGATTATCATTAGACAGTCTTAATTTTCATGTAAACGACTATGAAATCCTGTCGAGCGTATATGGGGTGAAGATAGACGGGATAATAGGATATAGCTTTTTCAGCCGCTATATTGTTCACTTTGATTATGATCACCTGCTCCTTTCGGTGTATTCGCAGGGAGATTTCAAATACAAGCGCGGGGGCTATATTTTAAGGCCGCTGCTTACTTCCATTCCCGTCATGCAGGCCGACTTCAGGGATGCGAGGAGATTTAATTCGAGGTTTTATTTTGATTCCGGTGCGGGCTTATGCTTTTTGATCTCGGATGACTTTAACAGGGACAGCGCAGTGCTTAACCCAAAGAAAAAGCCCCTGCTTACACAGGCCGAAGGATTGGGAGGCAAAATGGAAATGCGCTTAACCACGGTAAAGGAAGTGCGTATCGGTCCCTATCGCTTTCGCAACGTACCTACGTATATTTTTGAAGATGTGTATAATATTACAGCATATCCCTATCTCGCCGGACTGGTGGGCAACGACCTGCTGCGGCGCTTTAATGTAACCCTTAATTATGCAAAGCGCGAAATACACCTCATTCCCAACTCGCATTACCGCAGCCCCTTCGACTATGCGTATACAGGGCTCGGCATTTACATTATTGACGGCCGAATACAGGTGGAAGACGTAATACCGGCCTCACCGGGCGAAGAAGCCGGGTTTAAAGTTGGCGATGTTTTGGTAAGCGTGGGCAATAACCTTTCCAATAATATTCAAACCTATAAAAATATTTTGCAGGCGCCGGGGCAAAGAATAAAAGTTATTGTAAACCGCAACGACAGCCTTCTTGTTCTTACACTCCGGCCAGACAGCATTCTCTGATTTAAAATCGTTTTCCGTATATTCCTCCTAATTTTGCATTCCTTTTAAGCTACAGGAATTTATAATATGATACAGTTTGAACAGTTTGCGCTGCAAAACGGATTAAGGGTTGTGGTGCATGAAGACCATTCCACACCTATGGCAGTTGTGAATGTAATGTATGATGTTGGGGCAAGGGATGAGGACCCCGCACAAACAGGATTTGCTCATTTGTTTGAGCACCTGATGTTTGGAGGCTCTGTTAATATCCCGTCGTACGATGAACCGTTACAACGTGCCGGAGGCGAAAACAATGCCTATACCACCAATGACCTTACCAATTACTATTGCCAGCTACCTGCCGAAAATATTGAAACTGCCTTTTGGTTGGAAAGCGACAGGATGCTGAGCCTCGCCTTTGGTGAAAAAAGCCTGGAAGTGCAGCGTAAAGTAGTAAGTGAAGAATTTAAAGAGCACTACCTGAACAAACCCTATGGTGATGTTTGGCATAAAATGCGTGCACTGGCGTATAAAACACACCCCTACCGCTGGATGACGATAGGAGCCGAGTTAAGCCATATAGAAAACGCTTCACTTCAAAATGTTAAGCAGTTTTTCTTTAAGCACTACCGCCCCGTAAACGCCATACTTACGGTAGCCGGCCATGTTACTGTTGTGCAGGTACGGCAGCTTGCCGAAAAATGGTTTGGAGACATCCCGGCAGGAGAGAAATACATACGCCATCTTCCGCAGGAAGCAGTGCAAACGACTGCACGCAAACTTGAAGTTCACGCCAATGTGCCTGTAGATGCATTTTACAAATGCTGGCATATATACCCGCGCATGGATCCCAGGTATTACACAACAGACCTGCTTACCGAAATATTGAGCGGCGGCGGGTCCTCCCGGTTATTTCAATCGCTGGTAAAAGAAAAACAGATCTTCAGCAATATCGGATGTTATCATTTTGGAAGCATAGATGCAGGACTGGTAACCATTGAGGGCAAACTGGTAAGAGGTGTTAAAATGGAAGATGCAGAACAGGCTGTAGAAGCTGAGCTGCAAAAAATAAAAGATACCCCCGTTGAAGAAAAGGAATTGCGAAAAGTGAAAAACAAAACAGAAAGCCTCATCGCTTTTGAAGACATGAGCCTGATGAGCAGGGCAGGCAGCCTTTCTTTTTATACGCTTCTTGGTGATACAAATATGATCAACGAAGAGTTAAACAAATACCGGTTGGCTACAGCTACCGGGTTACAGCAGGAAGCCAATATTATTTTTGATCCCGCCAACAGCAATACCATGTATTACTTTGGCAATCATTAAAGCGGAAAATACAAAGCATGGCAAACAGACAATTGGCTCCCGGGATCAGGGATGCGATAGACTATACACTTGAATTAAAACCTTTCCTGAAGTTTACTTTGGATAACGGAATGGCTGTGTACGCCATTGATGCGGGCGCAGAAGAGGTAGTGCAGTTAGAGCTGGTTTTCAACGCCGGCAACTGGTATGAGCGTGAAAACCTGGTTGCCATGGCTACCAATTATATGCTTAAAAATGGCACTTCGCAAAAAAGTGCATTTGACATTAACGAGCATTTTGAATATTATGGTTCATATCTTAACCGCAATTGTTATAACGAAACCGCTTCGATCAGCCTGCACAGCTTAACGAAGCATCTGCCTGAATTGTTGCCTGTTATACAGGAGCTGATCACCAGTTCCGTTATGCCTGAACCCGAGCTGGATATTTACAAGCAAAACATGAAGCAAAAGCTTGAGGTTAACCTTAAGAAGTGCGACTTTGTATCCAACCGTTTGATTGATGAATATTTATTTGGCATTCACCATCCATATGGCCGGTATAGTTCCACCATAGCTTACGACGCATTGCAGCGCGACCAGCTTTGCCGGTTTTTTGAGCAGTATTACATGAACGGGCAATGCAGCATCTTTGTGGCGGGTAAGCTGCCGGTTAATATTGAGCAGCTGCTGAATGAAAATTTCGGAAAGCTTCCCTTAAATAAAGCACACCCACCGGAAATAACACATGTTGCAGAAGCTGCAGCGGAAAGGAAGTACCGTATTATAAACGATAAGGAAGGGATACAGGGTGCTATCCGCATAGCGGGCCATTTTCCGGGCAACCGTCATCCCGATTTTATCAAGGCGCAGGTGTTGAATACGCTGTTTGGCGGTTATTTTGGCTCAAGACTGATGAGCAATATAAGAGAAGACAAAGGATATACGTATGGCATACACAGCTATTTCCAAAGCCATATGCATGCAACTGCCTGGATGATCAGCACAGAAGCCGGCAGTGAAGTTTGTGAAGCCACTATTGCCGAAGTGTATAAAGAGATGCAGGTATTGCGGGAGAAAAAAGTAACAGAGCAAGAGTTACTGCTGGTAAAAAATTATCTTATCGGCACCATACTGGGCGACCTTGACGGACCCTTTCATATTATAGGCAGGTGGAAGAACATTATTTTAAATGCATGGGGGGAAGATTATTTTCAGAGGTCTGTTAATGATATCAAAAGCGTTACCACCAAAGAGATACAGGAGCTGGCCAACAAATACCTTCACCCCGAAAAATTTTATGAGCTGGTGGTAGTATAATCCTACGACAATAATAATTTGGTTCAAAAACAAAAAAGAGGCTGTCTCAAAAGTGATTTTAGGACAGCCTCTTTCCATTACAATTTTATCCGATTATTTGCAGTGCGCTTAAATATTATCGGGTACCTCCTGCCCACCACACGTTTTCGGTATATACATAACGCCCGTCTCCATAAGCGGTACTAACATTGGGATTGGCCGAAACATCGGAATTGCCGTAAGTATACCTTAAAGGGAACCTGTCGGTATTAAGCGGGTTGGCTAACTCAATCAAATCGTCTTCACCCAGTGCCTTTAATCTGCGGTAATCATTATATGCCTCTGTGGCTTCTCCGGAAGCTCCGTAGAATGCCAGGTATTTCTGCAGCATGGTTTCTTTCAAAGGATCTGCGGTGAACCGCGGCAATACTTCATCGTTAAAATAACCTGTTGCCACATCTTCCGACAAATCAATATCGGCATCGATACCCCAATAGTCGTTTGCAGAATTTAAAGAACGCCCTAAATTTCCAAAAGCATTAATTACCGCGTCTTTCAGTACGGGCTCAGCCTCTTCACTCCTGTCCAGCCTTATAAGCGCTTCCGCTTTCAGGAACATGAGCTCATGATAACTCAGGAGCAATGTAGGCGGCGTGGGGGCATATTCCGCCATAGAAATCGGATATACAAACTGCTGCTGGGCCGGAGTGCCATTGGGAGCTGCATCTGCCATTACTTCATCTAAAGTGAGCTGAACGAAATCGTAATCCATAAAAGCCTGCTCGCCTCTCGGATCGTTCAGGTCCTTGAACTTGGTAAGTAAGCTGGTACTGGCTCCCAGTCCATCCCTGCTATAGGAATATGCAAATAAAGGATTAACATTTACGTCCCCGTCATAAATGCTGAACGACATTTCTTCTGAAGCGTCTTCAAATGATTGATCAATATAATCGAGGATATTGGTCAGGTCTCCTTCTGCATCGGTGCTCACCTTTAAGGTATGCATCAGGTATCTTGCTTTGAGCCCGTATGCAGCTTTAGCCCAGTTGGCTTTATTGCCACCATAAATCAGATCCTGGCTGCCGACACCTTTGCCGGCCATATCCGACCCTGCCAGTAATACGATCGCCTCATCCAGGAGTGTTTGAATTTGAGGATAGAGATCCGACTGTTTATCCATCGCCGGTTGCATGAATGCCGGAGAACCATCGGGGTTCATAAGACCGGATTCACTAAAAGGAACATCTCCAAAATAATCAGTAAGCACTCCAAGGTTATATGCAAGCAATACTTTAGCGATACCGCAGGTAACGTCATTTCCCTCTTCCTCTCCGCCAGCCGATGTTTTGGCAATTACAATTTTCAATGCCTTAATATTGTTGTAAATGCTCCCCCAGGTATTATTATAGGTTGTTGCCGAAACCGGCTCACCTGTTCTTGTTTCTGCATTATACAGTTGACCATGTACTCCTACTTCATGCTCAATATATACAGACGCATACAAAGAAATATCTCCTCCCACAACTGAAAATGCAGTTGAAGTCATAAGATCAGTTAAGATAAATTTAGCCTGCACATCTGCAGGGTTATTTTTGTTTTCATTGATCTTGTCTAATTCTTTTTTAGAACAGGACGTAATCAATACAGCTCCTGCCACAATTAAGAACAGACCAAATATTTTTGTCTTTTTCATCGTCATCTATTTTTCAGATTAAACTTTATTAGAATTGTATGTTAAGTCCCATGCCAAAACTTTTAGTTTGTGGCAAAGTGAACCTTTCAAACGATCCGGCCATATTATTATTCCCCTGGCTGGATTCAGGATCCAATTGGGGTGAGTTGGTCCATAACAAGATATTGCGCGTAAAAAAGCTGACGGATAAACCAAAATTTTCCTTTTTAATGGCCTGAACGCGTAAAGCCAGCTCCCTCAGTTTCATAAATGAGGCGTTCACTATGCTGCTTTCATCAATTGAGTTTAAAGCTGCATAATATGCCTGTATCGCCGGCGCTCCGCTAATAACTATGTCATTGGGTTTCCCGTCTTCTTTAACCGCTCCTTCAAACATCGCCGCATTTTTATCCCTTGCTTCTGCAGTTTCCTTGCTTACCCCATAATTACCAAACAAACCGGTAGTACCGCTGTACATCTGCCCACCCTGTTTCCAGTCTGTTACCGCCGTAAGCGTAAGCATCTTATACCGCAACCTTGTGTTGGCGCCGAGTATAAAATCGGGCGAAGCGCTTGCAATAACGCCCGGTGCACCGGTTAAGGGAATACCATCATTGCCGACAACCACCTGGCCCTGTTCATTTCTCAGATACGTTGTGCCATAAATTACAGGAAACTTATCACCGATACCTGCGCGCACCTGTGGTGTAACAAAACCACCCAGGAATATGCTTTCAACACCCGGAGCCAGTTCATCTACATAGTTATCTATTTTTGAAAAGTTAGCTCCAATGCTCCATTCTAAATTTGATTGCCTGATCGCATTTATATTGATGGTGGCTTCATGCGCATTGGTATGGATTTTACCACCGTTTGTTCTATACGAAGAAGCGCCGGTAGATCCCGGCAGCGGCACATCAAAAATCTGATCTTTTACATTTTGCCTTGAATATGTGTAATTCAATTCAATTAAATTATTGAAAAAGTTCAGGTCGGCGCCCACTTCGTAAGAAGTAGTGTTTTGCGGTTTTAAATTGGCATCGTATATCAATGTGCTGGGTATGTATGCCTTTGTTCCGTTGATCGGATATAATATGGGTGTTATCAAATAAAATCCACCACTATATGCGGGAACGGTATAATAGTTTTGCAGGTAATCGCCTGCCTGGCCTACCTGGGCTATGGAGAACCTTAATTTCCCGAAGCTTAAAAAGGAGTTACCATTAAGACCTTCTAACTCGGTAAATACAAAGCCCAGAGAGGCGGAGGGATAATAAAATGTTCTGTTATTGCTTGGCATGGACGACACAATATCCTGGCGCCCGGTAACACTCAGGTATAACATTTGAAGATATGATAAAGAAACATTTGCAAAATTCCCGATTGTTCTGCGCCGGGTACTGGATTCCGTTGCATCCTTTACCCCTGTATTGTCCATGTGGTTCCAGCCGGCAAAAGCGAAGTCCTGACCAAAGGCGTACACATATTTTGTGTTTGTGTTTACAATTTCATTTCCTACCAAAGCATTAAGACTGAAATCATTATTGATATCCCATTTAAAATTTGCCGTGAGCAAAGAATTTAAAGTCGTATTGGTGTAACTGTATTCTTCTATGCTCGAATTACGGGAAGGAGATCCATAGCTCCAGATATCCTGGTAATTGGTTGTGTAGGCGTCTACACCTATCTGGTATTTTACATCTAATTTGCTTCTGTCCGACAGGTCAGTAAAATAGCTAACAGACGTGTTACCGAAAAACCTGTTTGTTTTTTCATTAAACGTATTGTGCTCGGTTCCCCAGAACGGGTTTACAAACGACCCGCCGCGATATCCCACGGGAGTATAAATATCTCCTTCGGCATGATTGGGGATCCCTTTTAGGTCATAGCTTGGGGGAGCCGGATAAACCGTGGCTATTATCCCATCGTTGGCTGAAGGCATTTTATCAATATCCGAATTAATAAAATTACCATTGAACGTTGCTTTAAAATGACTGGAGAGCTTCGTTTCACCGGCTAACTTGGCATTATACCGGTTCATGCCGGTGTGTGGCACTATCCCCTTTTGATTAGCGCTGCCCAGTGAAAGAGCGTAAGAACCATTTTCTGTAGCATTTAATATACTAATGGAATTATTATAGATGACCCCGGTATTGAAAAAAGCTTTTATGTTGTTATATACCTGCGGAGTTACCCAGGGATCAAGTCCTGCCTGTGCCCTTTGCGGAACATAATACTGACCGGGATGCATACCGTCTCTGTCTGTATTGGCATTAGTAGTATTTCCCCCGTAAGTTGGATTGTCAGGCAGATCGGCTATTTTAGGTCCGAAAGATGTTGAAGCGGTAGGATTGTAATTTCCGCCAGTGCCCTGGGCATATGTCGTTTGCAAATCGGGATAGCGGGAAAGCTCGTCCAGGCTAACAGAAGTATTAAAAGTTATCCGGGCCTTCCCTTTAGGTATACCCTTACCGCTTTTGGTAGTAATTACAATTACACCATTGGAAGCGCGTATACCATATAATGCAGATGCCGCCTGCCCTTTTAATATATCAATGCTGGCAATATCATTGGGATCAATATCTACTGCACGGTTCGCAATATCCGTACCCGTAACGCTGAAACCGGTACTTATATCTGCGTCTGAAGATACCGGCATCCCGTCAATAACGTACAGCGGTGTGTTGTTTCCCGTAAAAGACCGTGCACCACGTATGGTGATCAGGGAAGAAGCGCCGGGCATACCGCTTGATGGCGTGATCTGCACGCCCGAAACCTTACCTTGTAAAGCTCCGGCAAAACCAGTATTGGCAGCCTGAACAAGCTCATCTCCCTTAACAGCTTGTGTTGCATACCCCAGGGCCTTCTTTTCTCTTGAAATTCCCAGCGCAGTTACTACTACTTCCTGCAGGCTTGAGGCTGAAACCAAAGTAACGGATAAGGTGTTCTGGTCACCAACAGCGATATCTTCGCTCTGAAAGCCTGCAGCGCTCACAGTAAGTATGGCATCCGGGCTTACCATAATGCTAAAATTCCCATCCTGGTCGGCGGCAACTCCCGCCGTGCTTCCTTTTATCTTTATTGTGGCAAATGGGATCGGGTCGCCAATTTCATTTGTAACACGACCGGTTAAGGTTTTTGTTTGAGACCATGCAATTATCGAGCATAGCAATAGCATAGCCAGCAGTGATAAAGTTTTTCTCATGTTTTTTGTTTTAAATGAAGGCCCAAAGATACAGAGAATCGAGAAACATAAAATTTTTGTTAAATCTCTCGTTTTAACCGCTGTATACTGTTTCAGACAAGAAACAAAAAGGTTTTGCTGCTTTTTTTTATACGGGAAGTGGAAAGATATTGAATATTAAAAACATGTATTTTTTAAATATTTATAATAAATTAATTAACATTGTTTAGTGATAACAACAAGAATGGTATGCTTTCAGGATCCTTTCTGTATATATAATTGACGGTATCCTGCCTTAAACGGGGTTTATACAACTTTGCCGGTGTACCTTAAGAAGATCAGGTGGATGGTTTTACCGGCTTTGTCCGGTGCAGAATAACCAGTAATACGGGTAACAATATCAGGTTAGTTGCCGTAGCGGAGAGGAGGGTAAGTGAGGTAAGCCAGCCCAGTGCCTTAGTTCCGCCAAAGCCACTGAAAATGAAAATGCTGAAGCCGGCGATCAGTACCAGCGATGTATAAATGATGCTGATGCCGGTATGACGGATCGTTTGCAGGATGGTAGGCTTTATTATATTATTATTGGTTGGCAGTTCCTGGCGGTAATTCACCAAAAACCGGATGGTTACATCGATGGCGATGCCTAAAGCGATACCGAATATCAATACGGTGGATGGTTTAAGCGGTACGCCTGCCCAGCCCATAATACCGGCCGTTAGCATTAACGGAATGATATTGGGCACCAATGAACAGACCAGTATCCGAACCGATTTAAAGAGATAAAACATGCACAGGGCGATCAGTAAAAAAGCCCACACAATGCTTTCCTGCAATCCACTGATAATAAAGCGGCTGCCTTCTAAAAAAGTAACGCTTGTACCAGTAAAACGTACATCAAACCTGGTTGAATCAAAAAGCTCGTCGGATCTTTTTTTAATATCGGCCAGTATGAGCGGGAGCTTCTCGCTGCCAACATCGGCCATGTTAACGCTGATACGGGTTTTTTGCCGGGTGCTGTCCATAAAGGCATTCATCAGTTGTTGAAAAACATTGCTACTGGCATTACCGGTATCTTTTTTTACTCTCAAATAATCGCTTACAAATGCACCATCAAAAGCGTTGGGTAATGCGTAATTCAGGCTGTCGCCATCGTAAAATCCCTGTTTGGCAAATTTTAATGCTTCCACAAGCGATAACGGGCGGGCCATTTCGGGCTTGGCAGCGATATACTGTGAGAGAGAGTCTATTTTTTGAAAAATATCCAGGGCCTTCATTCCAACAAAGCCGTATTTCTTTTTTGTGTCTACAATGATCTCCAGAGGCATGATGCCTTCAAAGTGCTTTTCAAAGAATTTCAGGTCTGTGTAAATTTTATCGGTTTGGGGTATATCGTCAACCATATGACCAACCGATACGAGCCTGAGCATTCCCGAAACGGAAAATACAATAACCAGACCGGTAACAATATAAATAGTTTTCGTATGGTTAAACACCCATCTTTCAATACGGGTGAGCACATTATCGAGCCACCTGGTTTCCAGATATTTTACATGTTTTGGCCTGGGTGAAGGCAAATAGCTCAGTACTGCCGGAATAGCAGCCAGTGAAATAAAAAATATAGCCATTATGCTGATGCCGGCCACCATGCCGAACTCTTTCAGTATGGCACTTCTGGTTAAAGCAAATACTGCAAAGCCAATAGCTGCAGAGATATTACAAAACAGGGTTACTATACCCATGCGGCTGATCATTTCCACCAGTGCTTTGTTTTTTTCGCCTGTATCCAGCCATGCCGTATGATACTTATTGAGAAAATAAATGCAATTGGGTATGCCGATTACCACAATAAGCGGTGGTATTAATGCCGTTAACAGGCTGATGTTGTAATGAAAGAGGTGCATAATGCCCATGCTCCAGATCACACCCGTTATAACCACACCCAACGACAGCACGGTAGAGCTTACTGACCTGAAAAACAGCATAAGAATTATTGCCGAGATCAAAACAGAACCAATAAGGAACCAACGCATTTCCTTTTCCACCTTAATGGCCATATTGGTTCGTATAAGCGGAAGCCCGCTGATGTGCATTTCAATATTATGCTGTTTGCCAAAGCTGTATACCAATCCTTCGATCTGTGCTACTACTTTTTCCCGTGCTTTGGAGCCCAGCACATCTTTATTTATCCGTACGCCTATCAGGTAGGCTTTTGTTTGCGGATTATACAGCAATCCTTTATAAAAGGGAAGAGAATAAAATACAGTAACATTACTGTCGAGGCTTTGCTGAGAGCTGCTTTGTGCCGGGAATACCGCCTTTACTTTCAGCTTTTGAGTACTGTCGTTTTTTACGAGGTTAACAGCGCCGGGCACACTCAGCACGCCTTCCACCTTATCTGTTTCCTTCAGCTTTTTGCACAGCGTTGCATAATCATTAAACACCTTTTCTTCAAACAGGCTATCCGTTTTGCAGCCGATTACCAGCATATTACCATCATCACCAAATTGCTTTTTAAATGCCAGATATTGCTTATATAGCGGATTGTCAACGGGAATGGTACGCACAAATTCGTAACTGATTTGCACCTGCAATGCGTGGTATAGCATAAAAGCCGTGGTAGTGAACAATGCGATCAACAGAACCAAACGAAAACGTAATACAAACCGGCCGAGCTTTTGCCACATGATAGTGTTATTGAATTTTACGAAAAATGCAAAGAAACTTATTTTTTGTGGGGGGATGGGGATTTTTTTGAATGCTGCGAGGCCGGTCAGTCTTTCAGCTATCGGCTGTGAGTTGTCTTACCGCTCACCACTTACTGCTTACTACTCACTACTCACTACTTACCACTTTTCTGTCTTAGCTTTATGCCTTTCATCATTCACTGGCATGGTTCACACCACAAAAGGCATTGTATTGCGCACTGTTTCCTATGGCGAAACATCAATGATCGTTTCGCTGTATACCGAATTGTTCGGGTTGCAGTCTTATATCGTGAATGGTATACGGACGTCTAAAAAAACTACCGTAAAAAACAATTTGTTCCAGCCGGCCTGCATACTGGCAATGGAAGTGTATCACAATGACTTAAAAAATCTTCAGCGAATAAAGGAGGCAAGATGGCATTATCTATACCGGGATATTTTTTTTAGTATACCTAAAAATATGGTTGCCCTGTTTATGACAGAGCTCCTGCAAAAAACGATCAGGCAACCTGAGCACAACCCCAACCTGTTTGATTTTATAGAGGATGCATATATACAATTAGATAAAGCAGATACAAAAGTTACTGCTGCTTATCCATTGTTTTTTGCGCTGAAGCTTACTTCATTTTTTGGTTTCGGCATAAGGGACGACTACACGCTATCCGGTAATATACTTGATCTGCGTGAAGGAGGATTTGTGAAGCATCTCCCTGAACATCCTTATTATCTGGAAGAACCGGCAAGCGCTGCAGTATCACAACTCTTAAAAGTAATGCAGCCAGAAGAATTGCGTTATACCGTTCTATCGCCGGCAGCGAGGAGAAGAATGCTTGAATCCATATTACAATTTTATGCCCTACATATACAGGATTTTGGCGTTATGAAATCCCTTCCCGTATTACAGGCAATATTGTCGTGACCATTTTACCTTCTTACCATTTTACTTTCTTGCCATTTTACAATCTTGCAGCACCGCAGGTTGTAAGACGGGTAAGATCGTAAGACGGGTAAGATCGTAAGACGTGTAAGATTGTAAGACGGGTAAGATCGTAAGACATGTAAGATGGTAAAACATGTAAGACCGTAAGATATGAAAGTGTGTCAGATGAAATCCTTTTTTGCCATTGCTCTTTATTTTAATCGTTCAGATTTGGCAACATTTTGCTATTTTTGGTATAAATGTCCTGAAAAGGGATTCTATATATATAATGTTACAGAATTTGTGAGCGTGATTGAAAGTATTGAAAAGCGTTTATTTTATTTCAATATAGTTATTCTGGTTTCGGTTGTTATGCGTAAGTCGTATAATGATTTATTTATAAAGGCGCCTGCAGCAGGTTGTTCCTCAACAGGATAATAGTGCATATTTATTCACTGTAACATCATTCCTTTATTCAGGCATTATTATTAACTATTTAATATATGCCGAAATATGAGTTGTAGTAGTTGTGGAACCAACACCGGGGGCAAGCCCAATGGATGTAAAAGTAACGGAGGGTGCGGCACAGGCAGTTGTAACCGCATGAATGTTCACGATTGGTTAACCAATCTTCCCCTGTCTGATGAAGCCAGTTCATGCCGCATTGTAGAAGTTTCCTTTAATAATGGCAGCAGGAAAGATTTTTACCGCAACAGTACCGTTCAACGCTATGAAAAAGGCGATATGGTAACCGTGGAGGGCGTTAGCGGCTTTGATACGGGTGAAGTGAGTCTTTCGGGAGAGCTGGTGCGCCTGCAACTGAAAAAGAAAGGCGTTGATGAAAACAATCCCGAAATAAAAAGAATACTGCGCAGGGCAGGTGACCGGGACCTTGAGCTGATGAAGCAGAACAAGTCCCGCGAGCCGGAGGCATTGATGCGCGCACGATCCATTGCCAGGCAATTGAAATTAGAGATGAAACTTGCGGAAGTAGAATTCCAGGCAGATGGGAGAAAAGCCACTTTTTTTTATACCGCAGACGGCCGCGTTGATTTCAGAGAACTGATAAAAGTATATGCTTCCGAGTTCAAGGTAAAGGTAGAAATGAAGCAGATCGGTGCAAGGCAGGAGGCGGGGAAAGTAGGAGGAATAGGCAGTTGCGGACGCGAGCTCTGCTGCAGTACCTGGCTTACCAGCTTTAAGAGCGTTACCACTATTGCGGCCCGGTATCAGAACCTGAGCATCAATCAAACCAAATTAAGCGGACAATGCGGACGCCTGAAATGTTGTTTGAACTATGAACTGGATACTTATTTAGACGCCCTTCAGGGCTTCCCGGATAATGCCGATATATTAGAAACGGCTAAAGGAAATGCATTGCTTATTAAGAAAGATATTTTCCGCAACCTCATGTGGTATATATTGCCCGACAGCAACAAGCAATATCCGCTTTCTATTGTTACAGTACGCAAAATAAAAGAAATGAATGGAAGGGGTGTAAAACCCGAAGCATTGCAAGCAGAAGAACTGGTGAGCAGCAGGCCCAAAGAGGTAGAGCCCGATTTTGTGGATGTAGTGGGACAGATCAGCCTGCGCAGTTTGGAAAAAAATGACAAGCGAAGGAAATTCAGACAAAGAGAGCAAAGAGATCAGCAAGACAGAAACCGCGGTAATGCCAGAAATACCCCACGCCCGCCGCAGCAACAGAACCAGCCGAGGCCACAGATCAGGAAAAACAAGGATAAAGGGAAAACGAATTAAAAGCTGGCATTACGTCGGGTAAGGATGTCTGTATATTTCGTGAAAAGTGAGAGAGCAGAGGTGAAAAAGAAGTATTTCACGTTTCACATTGAAGCTGCGCTATCTGATTGATGAGCAAAGCTGACTGATTGAATAATTAACGAGGCTTCCCTGTAACCTGCAACTTGTAACACTTTGTTTTTTTATGTTCTCTTTATTTTATATCCCTTCCAGCCATACCATGCTACCACAATGAAGCAAAACAATGGGATAATATATGCCTGCGCCGTGCCTTTTTCCGACAGCAATCCCATAAAATAAGGCATCAGCGCTCCGCCCACAATAGACATGATCTGAAATGATGAGCCTTTTTTGGTATGATGCCCCAGGTCTTTAACGCCCAAAGCAAAAATGGTGGGAAACATAATGGATTCAAAAAAGAAAACAGCCATCAGAGAATATACCGACAGCCAGTCTTTACCCCAAACCACCATTATGCAAAGCACGATATTGATCAGGGCAAAAATGGTAAGCAGCTTATTGGGGGCGATCTTTCGCATGAGTGCCGTGCCTACAAACCTGCCGATGGTGAAAAGCAGTAAACTGATAGAAAGCAGATAAGCGGCTTTCGCATTGTCAATTTCATTTTTTGCCTCGGTACAATAATTTATAAAAAGAGCGGCTATGCCTACCTGCGCTGCCACGTAAAAAAATTGTGCAATAACGCCATATACAAAATGCGTGTGCTTGAACAAAGGTTTTTCATCCTGCAGCTTATCAGAAACAATTTCGCTTTCTTTAATTTCAGGTAAATAAGTTCTCCAGAACAATACAGCAATAAATAAAACAACTATGGCAATGATAACGTATACCAGTTTTACGGAATCGAGGTTGCCGCTGTTCGATCCCGGATCATCATTAAAAAATACGTTCGCTGCAATGATCGGACCGATAAAAGAGCCTACACCGTTGAAGCATTGCGATAAATTGAGGCGGAATTCAGACGTTTCGGGTTTACCCAATACGGTTACATAGGGATTTGCGGCTGTTTCCAAACAGGTTAGCCCCGAGGCCAGTATAAAAAGGGCTAATAAAAAAAAATCGAAACTGGCCATTTGTGCCGATGGGAAAAAAAGAAATGCACCCGTTGCATACAATAGCAAGCCAAGGATAATGCCTTTCTTATACCCGTACTTATTCATAAAAATACCGGCGGGAAGGGCAATAAGAAAATATGCGCCAAAATAGGCCGCCTGTAACAGGGTTGACCTTGCTTTTGTTACATTCATTGCATCCTGGAAATGCTTGTTAAGTACATCCAGCAGCCCGTAAGCCAATCCCCATAAAAAAAACAGGCTCGTTACCAAAATAAGGGGGAACAGGTAATTTTTGTTGTTTCGGGAGGCTGCAGCAACAGGAGCAGCGGTTGAAGTTAAGGCCATTCAATCTTGAATTAAGTATATATTATTATAAGGATCTGTCTAAATGCGTATAACCGCCATCAACATAAATGATCTGCCCGGTAGTATGGCTCGACCTGTTGCTCAGCAGGAATACTGTCATGTCTGCAATTTCCTCCGATGTG
>NZ_DAOMOZ010000108.1:5697-15686 GCF_035444585.1 Agriterribacter sp. | reverse complement strand
AACCGGTGACCTTCCCGCAAGGATGCGGAACGCTCTGACCAGCTGAGCTAAACCCCCATTTATAAGGGATTGCAAATATAGAACGCCGGGGCTTTCCATCAAAATAAAAAACCAGACAAAGAACTGCCTGGCTGTATTAGTACCCAAAAAGTCTTCTTAACGTTACAATTTTTTTTCTTTCCCTTCAATCCATTTTTTTACCAGTGCCGTGGTAACAGATTTGGGGCGCTCTATCGGGAGTCCCAAAGCCCTGTCCCAGCACAAATTGGCCAATACACCCAGAGATCGGCTTACCCCAAACAATACGGTATAGAATTCATATTCTACTAACCCGTAATGAACAAGCAGGGCACCGCTGTGTGCATCAACATTCGGCCAGGGATTTTTTACTTTGCCCAATGATTTTAATATTTCGGGAACCACTTCATATACCCGCCATACCGTATTCACAAGGGGATCGTTTGGCATGTGCTTTTTACCAAATTCCATCTGAGCCGAAAACCGGGGATCTGTTTTACGCAATACAGCGTGGCCGTAACCCGGTACTACTTTTCCTTCTTTAAGCGTTTTTTTTACATATCTTTCTATTTGTGCTTTGGTAGGCAGCTCCACACCCAACTCGTCACGCATTTCATATATCCATTTTATTACTTCCTGGTTTGCGAGTCCGTGTAAAGGACCGGCAAGCCCGTTCATACCTGCCGCAAGGCTCAGATAAGGATCACTCAGGGCAGAACCTACCAAATGTGTTGTATGTGCCGACACATTACCTCCCTCATGATCGGCATGAATGGTCATGTAGAGACGCATCAGCTCTTTAAAACTGTCGTCTTCAAAACCCAGCATGTGGGCAAAATTTCCTGACCAGTCCAGCAACCCGTCGGGCTGTATATGCTTTTCATCTTTATATTTGCGGCGATAGATATATGCGGCTACCCTGGGCAGCCGGGCTATAAGGTTCATCGCGTCGTCATATACTGCTTCCCAGTAATCTTTTTTATTGAGCCCTTCACTGTATTTGCGCACAAAGATACTTTCGGTTTGCAACGCCATAATCGCCGCTACAAACTGCGTCATCGGATGGGAAGATTTAGGCAGGGCTTCTATAGCATCAAAAACATGATTGGGAACATGTGAGCGGCGCTGCCAGGCATTGGTAATATCATTAACATCGTTTTCGGTTGGCAGCTCACCAATCAGCATCAGGTAAAACAATCCTTCGGGCAGGGGTTCGTTTCCATTAGCCGCCTTGGGAAGTTTTTTCTGCAATTCGGGAATTGAAAACCCTCTGAAACGGATCCCTTCTCTGGCATCAAGCAAAGAGGTTTCGCTCACCAGCCCTGTTATACCTCTCATACCCTGGTAAATCTGGGAAAGCATCACCTCTCCTATTTTTTTATTGCCATGTTCCTTAAGAATATCTTTGATCTCAGCAGATAACTCATCAGCTTTCGCTTTAAACCTTTCTTTTATCGTTGCCATATAATAAAAAATGTTTTGAAATGATTCCCCGATTGCATATTAAGCAGGGCTACAAGAGCGCTAAAGTTAGCTAAAACACGGCTAAAAGCTGTCAAAAATCCGATGTTTCAAATAATTTATTTAGGCGCCTTTCGGTAAAGATACCAGGTAAGTAACCCAAACAATAAATTGGGCAACCATGCGGCAATAATGGGCGGAAGATTTCCCTTAACACTGAAAATAGTAGAAAACCGGTCGAGCAATATAAATAAAGCGGCAATAGCAAATCCGGCAGCAAGGTGGATACCGCTACCCCCTCTTATTTTACGGGACGCCAGTATAGCGCCTATTAATGTAAGAATAATAACAGTTACGGGCGTGGCATCCCTGCGGTACAATTCAACCTCCAGGTCATTGGTGCCTTCCGATCCGCGCAATTTTTCCATATGTACCATGTG
Source organism: Agriterribacter sp. (assembly GCF_035444585.1). Lineage (GTDB taxonomy): Bacteria > Bacteroidota > Bacteroidia > Chitinophagales > Chitinophagaceae > Agriterribacter. The sequence goes on along the minus strand of NZ_DAOMOZ010000108.1, from coordinate 13,767 downwards.
CCGGAGCTCTTCCGTGGTAAGCCTGCTTTTTATGTACTCATCGCGTTTTAAATCATCGGGGGTAAAATTAAAATCCATACGCATTGCAGTATCCTGCTTTACTTCTTCGTGCAGCCCGTTGATTTTTCTTTCTATTACGCCCGTTAATTTCCATTTTTTTTGAGCGGCGTCCCAGGCAATATTATTTGCTCTCAGGTTATATGCAACTTTTGTTCCGTTTAACCTGTCCATAAAAAACCCGCTGCCGCTCTTTGAAGCAGTATCGTAGTAACGGATGCCGCAATACGAAACCGAGTCAATACGCATATAAATATTGTTACTGCTGCTGTATTGCCCCGGTGATTTAATATATTTCAGCTCGAATGCAGTGCGTATTTCGTTGGCCCGGGGTACAAAAGTGCGGTTGCCAAACCAGAGCAGGATCGCCAGCAAGATGCCGCCCAGCAAATAGGGCTTTAATAAGCGGTTAAAACTGGTGCCGCTGGCCAAAATGGCTATGATTTCTGAACGGTTAGCCAGGCGAGAAGTAAAAAAAATAACGGCTATAAAAGTAAAAAGAGGGAACAAAAACGAAACGATGAATGGCACAAAACCTACATAGTAATGTATCATTACAAATTTGGCAGAAAGATCGGCTTTGGCAAAATCGTCCGTTTTTTCGCTGATATCCACTACCACAGAAATAGCGGTAAACAGCAGAATGCAATAAATGAAAGTGAAAATAAAATCCTTAAATATGTACCAGTCTATTTTTTTCATGCAGATGCCCCGCGGCTGAACGTTAAAAATGTCTGTAATGGCCAAAAGTAAATTAAAACTCTAATAAGAACTTTGTATCTTTCTGTTATGAAAAATATTCACAATAGTTTCAAATTCTTTCCCTTCTTTTTTCTTTTTTTTATCTCCCCCTGTCTGGTAAACGGGCAGGCACCTGACCCGGATTTATTTGAGCGGCAACTTTTCTTACAGGGCGATGACACACTCCCCTGCAGGATACTATCCCCCCTTCATTTTTCTGCTGAAAAAAAATATCCTTTGATTGTTTTTTTACACGGCTCCGGCGAACGGGGCAACGACAATGAGGCTCAGCTCACCTGGGGGGATTCTCTTTTCCTCGATTCTGCAAACAGGGAAAAGTTTCCGGCAATAGTCGTTTTTCCGCAATGTCCTGCAGATTCATCGTGGAGTGTGCGGGTGAAAAATAAAGCTACGGATTCATCAGGGATATACCGGTTCCCTATGAATATGCCGCCTACCCGGCCTTTGCAAATGGTGATGGATTTTATTGACACCCTGGTCAACAGCGGGATTGTTGATCCAAAGCGGATTTATATTGGCGGGCTTTCAATGGGTGGCTTTGGAACATTCGAAATATTATGGCGCAGGCCGGCATTGTTTGCGGCTGCATTTCCCATATGCGGCGGAGGAAATCCGGCAAGTGCAAAGCTTTACGGAAAGCATTTTCCCATATGGGTTTTTCATGGTACAGATGATGATGCTGTGCCTGTAGCCAACTCACGCAATATGGTCGGCGCACTAAAAGAAGCCGGAGCTAAAGTAAAATATACCGAATACCCGGGCGTAAAACACAATAGCTGGATAAACGCTTTTGCCGAACCTACACTATTATCATGGCTGTTTGAGCAGAAACGGAATTAGCTGCCGGCTTTGAGCAATCAGCCTTGAGCTTTGAGCATTCAGCTATCGGCATTCAGCTTTCAGCTTAAGGTATAAATGCAGGAAGAGTATAAGATATAGGGAATAGGGTGATACTGTCTTGTCTTTCACTTTTCACGCTCCTGCAGCTCTGAACCATCAGCTTTCAGAGTAGCATACTAACGATGAGCGGATAACCCGTTGACGAAACATTCACTATTCACTATTCAATGTCGTTTCCTTAATAATAATCAGTGTGAATTCTGTGACAATAAATTTTATCACTCCCATCACCTTGCGTACCTACGGCACGCGTTAAACAACTTTTAATCATATCTACCAACCTTACATCCCTATGGGATGTAGCTGCTGTCCATTATATTGTCTCCATCATAGCTTAAGGAAAGGACATTGATTCACTATTCACTGTTCACTATTCACACACTTCACCTCTCACCTCGGTAAAGGCATAAGTAGTAAGTAGTAAGATCACGCTCACTTCTCACTTCTCACCATTCACCTCCCCCCTCCTCATCTCCTCACCTTAAACTGCTCTGTGCTGCTTCTCTTCCAGCTCGTGAAGTCGCCTGCTTCAATGTGTTTCCGGGCTTCAGTAACCACATGAAGATAAAAGGCCAGGTTGTGTATGCTGGCTATGGTAAGTCCTGATATTTCTTTTGATTTGATAAGATGCCGCAGGTAGGCTTTACTGTAATAATTACTGGTTTCACACGCAATGCCATCGTCAATTGGCGAGTAATCCTTCTCCCATTTTTTATTATCAATATTGATGATGCCTTTTGACGTAAACAACATGGCATTGCGCCCGTTACGGGTAGGCATAACACAGTCAAACATATCTATCCCGAGGGCTATACATTCCAGTATATTCCACGGCGTGCCTACGCCCATCAGGTAACGTGGCTTATTTGCCGGAAGGTTATCGCAGCATAAACCACACAGGTCATACATCATGCTTTCGGGTTCCCCTACACTCAAGCCTCCGATGGCATTCCCTGCTGCATTCTTTGAGCTTATATAATCGCATGATGCTTTTCTGAGATCAGCATAGGTTCCGCCCTGAACAATAGGAAAGAGGTTTTGTGTGTACCCATATTTCCCTTCCGTTTCTTTTACCCGCTCAAAACACCTGTCTAACCACCGGTGCGTAAGCTGCATAGACTGCTGTGCATAAGCATACTCGCTCGGATAAGGCGGACACTCATCGAACGCCATAATGATATCAGCGCCTATGCTACGCTGTATGTCCATTACTTTTTCGGGCGTAAATAAATGCCTGCTGCCGTCAATATGGCTTTGGAACATAACCCCCTCTTCATTTATTTTACGCGTTCCCGCCAGCGAAAAAACCTGGTAACCGCCACTGTCTGTCAACAGTGGTTGCTGCCAGTTCATAAACCGGTGCAATCCTCCGGCTTCTTCCAGCACTTCAATACCCGGCCGCAGGTACAAGTGATAAGTATTTCCCAAAATGATCTTTGCCCCCACTTCCTTTTCCAACTGGCTTTGGGTAAGGGCTTTTACGCTCCCCCCTGTTCCTACCGGCATAAAAATGGGTGTGGGAATAACCCCATGTTCTGTAACAATACTCCCTGTTCTGGCCCCCGATAACGCGTCTTTCCGGCCTATTTCAAACTTCAATGCAGCCATAACTTTTCAACATATTTTGTCGTTAAAATAAATCCATAATAACAAATCTTTCTATTTCTTACCTTCGCCGCCATGATGGAAAAAACTGACTGGTCGTTAATGGTATTTGGGGCCTTTTGCTGCATTACTTTCATCCAGATCATTTATTACCTTTATTTCTTCAGAAGGCTGGCATTTCACCGCCCGGATTCCTCCGTATCATACCATCAGCAACCTGTTTCCGTAATTGTTTGTGCCCGCGATGAAGCCGCAAATTTAGCTAAAAATCTTCCCGGTTTGCTGGTCCAGGAATTTACCGATACACACGAGCTCATTTTAGTAAACGATAATTCATTAGATGAATCCAAATACCTGCTGGAAGCGCTGCAGAAGGATTTTGCACAGTTGCATATTATTGAGCTGAAGCAGGAGGCTAAGTTCATTCACGGTAAAAAATTCCCTTTATCAATGGGCATTAAAACTGCAAAGCACGATGTTGTGCTTTTAACCGATGCCGATTGTGTTCCCGCGAGTGAGTTCTGGATGCACAAAATGATTGCTCCTTTTGAGCCGGGAACAGAAATTGTATTGGGGTACGGCGCCTATTATAAAAGAAAGGGCTTTTTGAATAAGATTATCCGTTTCGAGACCTTCCACACAGGACTGCAATATCTTTCCTACGCCCTGGCGGGATTGCCCTACATGGGAACCGGCAGGAACCTGGCCTATAAAAAGAATGTGTTCTTTCGCAATAAAGGATTTTCCGCACACAACCATTTACCGGGAGGCGATGACGATTTGTTCATTAATGCTACTGCCAATGCCCGCAACACGAAAGTTGTGGTAGATAAAGAAGCTTTTACACTTTCCGAGCCTAAAAAAACATGGAAAGACTGGCGCAATCAAAAACAAAGGCATTTTACCACAGCCAGGCTCTATAAAACCAAACACCGGATTTTGCTCGGCTTATACGCCCTCACCCATTTCTTATTTTATCCGTCATTTATTGCGGCGCTTTTCTTTTTTCGCTGGGAATGGGTTATGGGAGTATTTTTATTGCGCTTCATTATACAAGCTGTCATTTGGTATAAAGCCATGGTGAAACTGGATGAAAGAGACCTTTGGAAATGGTTTTGGGCCTTTGATATTTTTATGCTTTTTTACTATCTCATTTTTACTCCTGCATTATGGAAGAAGCCCCGGGTAACCTGGAAGTGATCACCCGCTATTTTACTGATTTTTCCGGACTGCAAATAAGCAGGTTCATTGCGCTTGACCGGGTATATAAAGAATGGAATGAGAAGATCAATGTCATTTCCCGCAAGGATATTGATTCGTTGTACGAAAAGCACGTGCTGCACTCGCTTGCCATTGCATCGGTCTTTAAATTTGCCACTGGCAGTGAAATTATTGACATTGGAACGGGAGGCGGGTTTCCCGGGATACCCCTGGCTATTGCTTTTCCGGATGTTCAGTTTCACCTGGTTGATTCGATCGGCAAAAAATTAAAAGTAGTAAATGAAGTAGTTCAGGCATTGCAATTAAAAAATGTGACCACGCAGCATATACGTGCGGAAGAAATCAAAAACAGGAAATTTGATTTCGCGGTAAGTCGCGCCGTTGCCTCTTTAAAAAACCTGTGGCAGTGGAGCCGTCCCCTGCTAAGCAACAAAAAAAAGACAGAGGGTTTCAAAAACGGACTGATCTGCATGAAGGGGGGTGATCTTACACAGGAGATCCATGAAAGCGGGCTCAAGCCGCACATCCGGGAGATATCCGGCTTATTTAAAGAACCCTTTTTCAGGGAGAAATACCTGCTCTATATTTGTTGAATAATGTGAAATAAATCCTTTAAATTACAGCACAGCTCATTTTGCTTAAAATCAATCTGCTTGTTGTTAAAAAGAGTTGCGACCGCCATTGCTTTTCTTTTGTGCTGGAGTTTTGCCACGGCACAACCTGCTGATTTTATTGACCTGGGAAAGATCAGTGAGTATGACACCGTGTTAAGACGCTTGTGTTATTTTACAGACTATTCCAAACAAAGATCCATTGAAAGTATTGCCCCGGGTGAATTTGTTCATCCAGGCGAGAAATTTCCTGTCGATAAAACACGTCTGGATGCCCGCTATTTTATGAAGCTGTCGGTAACCAACAGCAGTCTGCAGGATACATTTTGGCTATATATGGGCAGGGCTCAGCATTATATCATGTATGAGTACGACAGCACTACAGCAACAATGAAAGCTCTTGACAATCAGTTTGGTTCGTTTTCCTACCCCGTATTCAATAAGGTTCCGTATGCTTTTTTTGTAGTGAAAAAGGGAACGTATAAAACATTTTATATCCGGGCCGATATCAATTTTTATAACTGGCATCAGTTTGACCCCTTAATATTATTACCTCAGGAGCAAACTGCCTTCACTTTCAATCATTTTGTACGTCCCAACCGGCTGTACGTTTACATCACCATTGCGCTGCTCGGCATTATGTTCAGCATGTTCGCGTATACACTCACTATTTTTATTCAAACGCTTAAAACTGAATACCTGTATTACTCCGGCGCAATGTTCGTTTTTGTGGTTTATTTTTTACTCAGGCTGCTCAATCTGTTTATATTCGACGACCTCTATTATTTTTTTTACGACTTCAGATACCAGGTTTTGCAATTGAGCGGCAATGCACTCATTTTGCTTTTTATTTCCTCTTTCTTTGCCTTAAGGAATAAATTTCCGGACCTGCACAAACATTTCATGATACTTATAGTGGTTCAATTCATTTTTTTAACCATCAGTCTTCCGCTTACGTATACCAACCGGTATAATTATATTGCAAATATTGCCTTCGATACCATAAGAATGATCGTATTGCTGTATGCAGCCTGCCTCATCTCAATATTAACAATCCGGAAAAAAAACAAAGAGATAAAATATGTAGCTACCGGCGCATTCATAGCTATCCTGCTTTCCGGTACAGCGCTCTATACCGACAGATGGAGTGAGTATGATTATCATTTTTTCAGGCATGCCGGCATACCGGTTTTGGTCTTTATGCTTGGCATATTGCTCCAGATGCTGCTTTTTATGCAGGGATTATTTTACAGGGCAAGAATGCAGGAAGCCCAACGCATAAGAGCAGTGGAGAAGCTGCAGCTCGAAAACGACAGAAAGGAACTTGAAAAGTATAAAGCGATCATGGATGCAAGGGACAAAGAAAGAAACCGGATCTCACAGGAGATACACGACGATATAGGATCGGGACTTACTTCTATAAGGCTTTTGAGCGAAATTGCGAAAGCCAAAAGCGCAGAGGATGATAGTAAAGAACTTGAAAAGATCTCAGAAACATCGAATATATTGATCGACAAAATGAACGAAATTATATGGACCTTAAATTCAAGGAATGATACGTTGCCTAACCTGGTAGCCTACCTCCGGCGCCTGATCGTAGAATACTTTGAACCCACCTCATTTCAGTTGCACATTACAACTCCCGATACTATACCCGAAATAATTGTGAGCGGAAAAATCCGCCGCAATATCCTGCTTTCAGTAAAAGAGGCGCTGCATAATATAGTAAAGCATTCGCAGGCTACACAGGTAAGTATACAGTTTACCGGCGGTGACTTTTTCTCTGTTTCCATAACAGACAATGGCATTGGCTTTAACCCTTCTGCCACCCTCACTTATAACAACGGATTGCTTAATATGAAAGACAGGCTCTCGGCAGTTGGCGGATCCTGCATCATTTCACCTTATAACGGCACATCTGTTATATTAAGCGTACCTTTAACCTGATACCCGATTTGGGGTACGGGTTTTTCGTCAAATAACCTTTAGCTTTACTGTTTATTTACTTTACATGGATACGATTTCTGTTTGCATTGTGGAAGATAATGATGATATACGGCAGGCACTGGAACAGATTATTATGATGGCCCGGGGATACGAGTTCAGGGGGTCTTTTATCAGCGCCGAAAGCGCTATTTACGGTATCCCCGAACTGAAGCCGAACGTGGTGCTGATGGATATCAATTTAGGTGGTATGAGTGGCATTGATTGCGTAAGAGAATTAAAGCCCAAAAATCCTGACATATTGTTTATGATGTGCACTGTGTATGAAGAGGATGAAAAAATATTTGAAGCGCTTGCTGCAGGAGCCAACGGATATATCTTAAAAAAGACCGCCCCCGGTAAATTACTGGAATCCATTCGTGAACTGGCCGATGGCGGTGCGCCAATGAGCAGCCAGATAGCAAGAAAGGTAGTTGCAGTTTTCCAGGAAAAGAATCCTTCTTCCGGACTACTGAATAATTTGTCTAACCGGGAGCACGAAATCCTTCAACTGCTTGCCAAAGGAATGTTGTATAAGGAAATTTCAACAAAGCTTGGTATTGCACAGGAAACCGTGCGAAAACATGTATATCATATTTATGAAAAGCTGCACGTCAATAACCGTGTTGAGGCAGTAAACAAATACTTTGGACGGTAACTCCGGTCATTTTCCTAACCCATGTTAAATTGAAAAACCGTTTCGGCAACCGGAGCGGTTTTTTATTTCGGGCAGATGTGTTGAAACAAAGAATTGAATACATATAGCGAATGCAAATCCTGTGTGTACCTATCTGCCCTATGATACTATGTGTTTAAAATAACAACTGAACACATAGGCGCATAGGAACATAGAACACAATAGCAGACGAAGAAAACCCTGTGTGTACCTATCTGCCCTATGATACTATGTGTTTAAAATAACAACTGAACA
>NZ_DAOMOZ010000108.1:0-5597 GCF_035444585.1 Agriterribacter sp. | reverse complement strand
CATGGGCGCATAGGAACATAGAACACAATAGGAGACGAAGAATATCCTATGTGTACCTATCTGCCCTATGATACTATGTGTCTAAATAATAATAACTGAACACATAGGCACATAGGAACATAGAATACAATAGGGAACAAAGAATATCCTATGTGTACCTATCTGTCCTATGATACTATGTGTCTAAATAATAATAACTAAATACATAAGCACAACAGGAACACAGAACCGCAGGAACAAACTATTCCTTTTCTGCAATAAAAAACAGGTCGAAGCAAGTATCATCCGCCTCCCGGATACTATAATCTTCATGGGTAATTCCGGTAACCAGTTCTTTATTACTATTCAATAGCTTCTTCCTGTTCAGCCTGTTCAGGATATCGTAAGGTATTTGAAGAAGCTGTCGCGGCAGCCGGTACTGAAGATCAAAAATATCAAACCGGGTTATTCTTTTAACCGAAGCTTTGTTTTTAGCGTAATAATCCATTATGCTCCTGTTTCCAAAAACACCCATTTTCTCTACTTTTTTAAAATGAGATAATAATAATTTCTCCAGTTCCGGTATGGTATATTCCCTGACATGCCAGGGATTACGGGTGAGCGACATCTTCTTGTTTGGCGTGGTAACGATCAATTTTCCACCCTTTTTTAACACCCGGTTGATCTCCTTTAGAAATAATCCATCGCTTTGTATATGTTCTATTACCTGAAAACTGATAACAAAATCGAAGTTGTTGGAAGGGATGCCCTGTAACGGCGGCACATTCATTTGAATAAACTTCACGTTGCCCTTGCCTGTTTTTTGCTTGTTGTTGATATCAGCCGGGTATTTATCAATGGTAACAAACGCCTCCGCATGCGGAGCTATAATTTCAACGCCATAGCCACTTCCTGTACCAATTTCCAGTACCCTGCCCGATATATGCTTTGCCGTTTCCAGGTAAGCGAGCAGGGAGCGCTGGTATACATAATTATCGGAATGATCGTTTTGGGACACCCTTTCGGCTGTTTGAAAAATTCTCATACGCTTGTTGTGCTATGCTTTATTTATGAACCCGTTACCGTTATTCTTACCGCAATAAAACTGATATTGCGAAGATAAGCCGCCTCAGCTAATTCAACAGCCAATAGGCAATGGCGAAACGGCTCAATTCAGAATGCCCGGTGTTTGCACCGGTTGTGCGCAATAAATGGAATGGGTACTTCCGCCCGAATAAGCATGATAATTTATATAATATCATCGCGGGCTAATTGCCGGGCTGTTAAACCGGCTCTTTCCTCACTTTGCTTAATATTTTCTGATACCTTTTTTCATTCCTTGCGCGAACCGTAACCGCAGTAATAAATCCAAGTATAAATCCGGTAATAACAATCAAAACGATCTTATTGTTGTCCTCGGCTATGGGTATGATACTGATGCCACCCATGAACATCAATAAAAAAAAGGAAATAAAAATGATGACCAGTCCCCAGCTGAAAGTATACAAAAGGTAGTAACTTATTTTTGACCCCTCTCTTTGTTCCCTCCACGATTCTGTGAAACGAATATCTGTTTTAGTCACCGCTTTACCCACAATGAAGTCAGTTTATGATTTGAAATTTGAAATTTGAAATGCCAGGTATCAGCAGTCAGGTACCAGGTATCAGGTAAAAGCTACTAATAACGGGCTTGGTGCTCCTTTTTCACTCATACCTCATACCTCATGCCTGATACCTCATACCTGTAACCTGTAACCCCTGCAACCCGTGCCTCTCATTCACGCATCATCTCCTTTACAGTCCTTATAAAATCCTCTACATTTGGCTTACTGAAATAATCACCATCGGTTCCATATGCCGGCCGGTGCGCCTGCGCGGTAATGGTTCTTGGAGCTACATCCAACCAACGGTATCCTTCCTGCTTTTCCATAACAATATTGAACATATAGGCAGCGGCTCCTCCCGGTAGATCTTCATCCGCAAAAATTATGCGGCTGGTTTTTTTAAGAGAACCGAGGATGGCATGATTGATATCGAAAGGCAAAAGGGTCTGCACGTCAATAACTTCGCAATGTATCCCCATTTGATCAAGCAGTGTTGCCGCTTCAAACGCTATGCGCAGGGTAGCACCATAAGAAACGATTGTAAGATCATCTCCTTCTTTTATTATTTCAGGAACACCCAACGCTACCCTGTATTCTAACAGATTGGATGGTAACCTTTCTTTAAGCCTGTAAGCATTAAGGCATTCGATCATTATTGCAGGATCATTCACTTCCAGTAAAGTGTTATACATACCCGCAGCCTGTACCATATTGCGCGGCACACACACATGAAACCCGCGAAGCGCATTAATGAGCATGCCCATCGGGGAGCCGCTATGCCAGATCCCTTCGAGGCGATGCCCTCTTGTGCGTACAATAACAGGACAGCTCTGCCTTCCTTTTGTGCGATAATGTAAAGAAGCTGCATCATCGCTCAACGGCTGCAGCCCGTACAACATATAATCAACATATTGTATTTCTGCAATAGGCCGTAAGCCTCTCATAGCCAAACCTATGCCCTGCCCCATTATCGTGAGCTCACGAATGCCTGTGTCAAATATTCTTTTGTCGCCGTGTTTCTGCTGCAATCCTGCAAAACCCTGGTTAACGTCGCCGATCAATCCCAGATCTTCCCCAAATGCCAATACCCTGGGATTATGCGCGAACAATTCATCAAAATACCGGTTCAGTATCTGGTAACCGTTAAGAACAGGAGCGTTTTCACTGAACTGTAAATACGTGGGCTGAACATGCTGTAAGCTCTTTGTGCCTTCATTATACAAATGCGAATGATATAATGCACCCTGTTCGGCCAGCAGCCTGCTGTAGTAATGTTGCACAGCGCCATCATTACTAAAATGAACGCCGGAGGCCAGCGCTTTTAAAATATCCCTGCGGTCGGGCTCCCGGTTCGCCTGCAAATTTTTAACAGCAAGCTGAATACGCCCCGTGTTATCCTTTCCTTCACTTACAATTTGCTGCAACAGCCCAACGGTTTTGGCTACCATTGCTCTAATGGGCGATATATATTTATTCCAGGCAACCTGGCGGCTCGCTTTTACTGTTGATTTTGCTTTGATCTCAATTGCGTTCAATTCCTCTTCTTCAGCCAGCGCGTTGGCAATGATCCATTCTTTCATTTTTTTTATGCAATCCCATTCCCTCTCCCATTCCAGTCGCTCCTGGGTTTTATAGCGCTCATGGCTTCCCGAAGTAGAATGACCCTGAGGCTGCGTTACTTCCTGCACATGAAAAATAGCCGGAATGTGGGTTTCACGTACCTTTTGAATGCCCTGCTCAAAAATTTCGCAAAGGCCCGAATAATCCCAGCATTTTACTTTATAAATATCAATCCCCGTTGTATCATTTTTCTTCTGAAATCCCTTTAAAGCATCTGAGATAGAACCCTTAACGATCTGGTTTTCCGAAGGAACAGAAATACCATAGCCATCATCCCATATAAAAATAGCCAACGGAACCTCCAGCACCGCAGCGGCATTAACCGTTTCCCAAAAATGACCTTCAGAAGTAGAAGCATCGCCGATAGTACAAAAGCACACTTCATTACCATTGTCAGACAGGCTGGTGAACTTGCGCAATACATCAATTTCCCTAAATACTTTTGAAGCAAAGGCCAGTCCCAATGCCCTGGGCATCTGTCCTGCAGTGGGCGCCATGCCACTGGTTATATTTTTATGATTAACCAGGTCAATGAATTCGCCGTTTTTATCTGTAAAAGCTGAAGCAAAATGTGCATTCATCTGCCTCCCCGCACTATGAGGCTCATCATTTTCGTCGGGGTTGGCATACAACTGCGAAAAAAATTCTTCTATAGTAGCTGTTTCGGTAGCAAAAGCAATGGTTTGATCGCGGTAATACCCGGCATAAAAATCTCCCGGCTGAAAAAATTTAGATAATGCTATCTGCGGCACTTCCTTGCCATCGCCGAAGATGCCGAATTTAGCTTTTCCTGTCAGCACTTCTTTACGACCCAGCAAACTGGTCTCCCTGCTTTCGCAGGCAAGGCGGTAATCGTTGAGCACTTCTTCACGAAAGCGATCAAACGAAAGTTTTTGTTCTGACAAAATATCGTTGGGAATGATGTGCTCCATAAGCGCAAAAATACCCGAAAATTATTTAAATGGCCTTCGTTGTCAGAATTTAATGAGCAGCGCGATTCTTCTGTTGCCGGGATGGATTTTTTCTGCAAAAAACGGGCTATTGGAGTTTCCGGCACAATTTAAAAGAAGACATTAAAACTGATGTACATTTGGGATATTTACCATGAAATATAATTTCAGCTTATCTTTGCGCCACTTTTTAAAAAAACAGGTATGGCAAATACAGCAGATATCAGCAGAGGGATGATCCTCAAATTAGACGGTAGCTTGTATAGCGTAGTAGAATTTGGCGAAAATAAAACCGCCAGGGCTGCTGCTAAGGTATGGGCCAAACTTAAAGGCATCGAAAACAACCGCAGCATCGAAAAGACCTGGAACTCAGGTGATAGCATTTACCCTGTACGGGTAGAAAGAAAAAGCTACCAGTATTTGTATAAAGATGATGCGGGGTATAATTTTATGGATAATGAAACCTTTGAGCAGATCATCGTACAGGAACCGCTCATAGACGCGCCGCAATTTTTGAAAGAGGCGCAGGAAGTTTCCGTACTGATCAATACCGAAACCGATTCACCCATGAGTGTGGAATTGCCGGATAAAATTGTTGTGCAGGTTACTTACAGCGAGCCCGGCATCAGAGGCGATACGGCCACCCGTACACTAAAGGCCGCCACTATTGAAACCGGAGCCACTGTAATGGTGCCTCTCTTTGTAGATGAGGGAGAGCTCATCAGGATCAATACCAAAACGGGAGAATACGTAGAAAGAGTTAAAAGCTGATTTTTGGGTATATTTACCCTGAATTCCTATCTTAGCCGCCGGTTTCCAATCAATTGACGGTTAAATAAATTAAACTCACCCACATGGATTTTAAGCAAATTCAGGAGTTGATAAAGATTATCAACAAATCGAATATTGGAGAAATTAGCGTAGAGGATAAGGATTTCAAAATTACTATAAGACAGAAAGAAGAGCACATTACCCAGGTCGTATCTCCGCCGTCTTCCCAGCCGTCCTTCAACCCGCCGCCTCAGGCAACCGGCCCGGCGCATGAAAAGGCAAAACCCCAGGTTGAACCCAAAGCGGATAATCTTCTCACCATCAAGAGCCCTATGATCGGTACTTTTTATCGCCGCGCATCACCCGATAAACCTTTATTTGTTGAAGTAGGCGATGAAGTAACACCCGGAAAAGTGGTTTGTATCATTGAGGCCATGAAGCTCTTTAATGAAATTGAAAGCGAAGTGAGCGGCAAAATAGTAAAGATACTGGCAGAGGATGCCAGCCCGGTAGAATATGATCAGCCGCTGTTCCTGGTGGAACCCAATTAATTTGAAAATTTGAAAATGTGTGAATGTGAAGATGGCGTACCTTATTTTTAACAGGTAAAAATTAATTTTCAAATTTTCAAATTCCCGAATTTTCAAATTGAATACATGTTCAAAAAAATACT
>NZ_DAOMOZ010000107.1:0-15749 GCF_035444585.1 Agriterribacter sp. | reverse complement strand
GCAAGGTCGTGCTCTACCAAATGAGCTACTTCCGCATATAAAAGATCTGATCGGGGAGTGCAAAATTAAGGATTGCTTTTAAACGGCAAAATTTTTCTATACCGCTTTGCTATTTATACTTGGGCGTATACAAGGTGTTTTCAGGTACCGTTACTTTAGGTTTGCCTTTATAGCGGTGCTTATATAATCCATAGCTTCCGCCAATTAAAAAAGCAATGATGGCTACCAACTGCATGTAAAACAAAAACCGGGATGATTTTACCCAACTCCAGGCGAAATCTTTTTTACTGTTTACGGTAATTTCCTGTTCCATATCGATTGATTTGCTTTACAAAAATAGCGGTTAACGGCTAACATTTGCCCTTTTCATCCAATAATTTCTGTAAAAGTGCGCTTCTTCTGTATAAAATACTTCCATACCACGCTGCCTGAATATATTCCGTTCGGATGAGCAACCCTTTTCACCGGAAAATATTTTTTATCCTTAGCCGATAAAAGCCATTTGTAAAATGCAAAATGTGCTTTCAATACAATGCCGGCATAGCCCTTATTGCCCGCTAATAATTGCTGAATGACGCTTATTCCGTCGAGTACCAGCCGGAATGGAATCTTCCATAACTTTTCCGCAAATGAATAATTCTTGTAAAGCATGATGAGGCTGTTGCGGTAATTTAAATATACTTTACGGGGATCGCCTTTGGGCAAACTCCCCCCGCCAACGTGATATACTACTGAGTGCGGGCACACGTAAACAAGCCAGCCCGACAGTTGCATCCGCCAGCACAGATCAATTTCTTCCTGGTGGGCAAAAAACAATTCATCAAAACCGTTTAAGCTGTGATATACCTGCGACCGCACAAATAAAGCGCAACCCGAAGCCCAGAACACCGCACTGCATCGTCGTATTGCCCCGTATCTTTTTCACATGTGTCAAATACCCTGCCCCGGCAAAAAGCATAACCACAGGCATCTGTCCATCCGCCTGCAGCACCGGCATATTCAAACATCGTTTTATTATGCCACGACAATACTTTGGGCTGGCAGGCGCCGATACCGGCATTGCTTTCCATTAATTCAATCACCGGTTCTATCCATCCTGGTGTTACCTCCACATCAGAATTTAACAATACGTAATAGGAAGCTTCTACCTGCTTTAAGGCCGTGTTGTATCCCCTGGCAAAGCCTTCATTTACCGCACTACGCAATTGCTTAACCCGGGGATAATTCCGGGTAAGAAAATCGAGCGAATCATCGGTTGAACCGTTGTCGGCTACCACCAACTGCACCCCGGGATATGTAGTAAGCATAAGGAATGGAAGGAACTGCTCCAGGTATTTTTTGCCGTTCCAGTTCAAAATAATTACTGCTACCGATGGATAATGACTCAATATAAAGGATTATTTTTTCCAAAAATAAAGGAAGCATTGTTACCGTTTCGCTATTTTTAAATATGTTTCAGCGTTTCTTTAACTGGCGTACCACATTGTCGGCAATTGCCATTGCTATTGTAACAGGCACGATCTTCTATTCTCAGTACCTGGCCAATAAAATAGCAGCAGACGAAAGGCAGAAAGTGGAAATCTGGGTGGAAGCAGAAAAATTCCTGATCAGTTCGCCACCAGATGCGGATACGAAACTGGTTTCCGCCATTATCATCAACAATAAGGATATTCCCATTATCGGAGTTAATGAAAACGGTAACATAATACATTATATCAATCTCGATTCTGTTAAAGCTAAAAGGGATACCGGTTATCTGCATCAAAAAGTACGGCAGTTCAAAAATCAGCATGAGCCCATCGTTTATATTGACCCTCTCAACGGGAAAAAAGACCTGTACTACTACGGCGATTCCACCCTGCTGCAGGAGGTAAGATACTATCCACTGGTGCAGCTGCTGATTGTGGCTTTGTTCATCATTTTTGCACTGTATGCTATAGCCACCCGTAACCGTTCTGTTCAAAACCAGCTATGGGCCGGTATGGCCAAAGAAACCGCCCACCAGCTTGGCACACCGGTTACTTCCCTTCAGGGATGGGTGGCGATGCTGAAAGAAGATCCCTATAATGAAAAGATAGCGGCGGAATTGTCAAAAGATGTAGACAGGCTGCAACTCGTATCCGACCGGTTCAGCAAAATCGGAAGCACGCCCAAACTGGAAGAAAAAGACCTTCTGGCGCAGATCACCAATATGGTGGATTATATCCGCCGCCGGTCTCCCGAAAAAGTGCGGTTTATTATAAATGCAGATAATGCACAAGCCATTCGTGTAAAAATTTCTGCATCGCTGTTCGATTGGGTTGTTGAAAATCTTTTAAAAAATGCGTTGGATGCGATGGGAGGGAAAGGAACTATTACCATCGGCATTACTGAAACAGATCAACAGGTACAAATAGATGTAAGCGACACCGGCAAAGGGATAGCGTCCACGCACATCGGCAAAGTATTTAAACCGGGCTTTACCACCAAAAGGCGCGGATGGGGACTGGGTTTAACGCTTTCACAACGCATTGTTCAGCAATACCACAAAGGTCAACTGTTTGTAAAAAGTTCGGAACCCGGCAAAGGAACTACATTCAGGATCATATTGAAGAAGTTTGCGACTTAATAAGTTGCAGGGATATGGCCGTGAGAGGTGAGAAGTGAAAGGTCAGAAGGGCAGTTGCAAGGAGCAGGGGAAGAAGGTTACAAGTTGCAGGGTACAGGATATGCATGCCTAAAACAGGTTGACAAAAAACAGTCACTTATTATGAGGCAAAGTAATCAAAAATTGGAGATGCGGGAGAGCCGGATTTTCTCCGAGCCGTTAAAAAAGCAAATCGTAAAAGAGCTGGTCAATAAACGCCTTACCTTACAACAGGTAATGCTGGATCACTGAAACTTCCTCCCTGAAACCTGCAACCCCCGTTATCCAAACATCTCCTTCACCCGCTCAAAAAAACTTTTTTCACCCTTTACAGGCTGTGGCTTAAAGTTGGGCGAATCCTGCAATTTTTCAAGCACTGCTTTTTCTTCAGCATTGATATTTTGAGGCGTCCACACATTTACATGAATAAGCTGATCACCCTTTTCATACGAATTGATCGCGGGAAAGCCCTTACCCTTTAACCGGAAGATTTTACCGCTCTGTGTGCCGGCAGGTATCTTTATTTTTGCCTTACCATCTATAGTAGGCACCTCTACCTGTGTACCAAAAACAACATCTATAAAGGAAACATGAAGATCAAATACAACATTCAAGCCATCTCTCTGCAGGTATTGATGATTTTCTTCTTCAATCAGTATTATTAAATCGCCCGGAGCACCGCCTCTTTCCCCGGCATTGCCTTTGCCGCTCATGCTCAATTGCATTCCTTCCTGCACCCCGGCCGGGATATCAATATTTACCGTTTCTTCGCCATACACCCTTCCTTCGCCACGGCAACTGGTACATTTGCTGGTTATCGTAGTTCCCTGTCCGTTACAAGCCGGGCAGGTAGTAACGGTTTGCATCTGACCCAAAAAAGTATTGGTTACTTTCCGAACCTGCCCGCTTCCACCACAGGTAGAGCAGGTTTGTACGCCACCTTTATCTTTTGCACCTGTGCCACTACAGGTATTACAGGAAACATACTTTTTTACTTTAATCGTTTTGGTGGCACCGTTAGCGATCTCTTCAAAGTTCAGTTTTATTTTAACCCTGAGGTTGCTCCCACGTACCCCCTGACTTCTTCTTCCGCTGCTTCTGCTTCCCCCGCCAAAAAAACTACCAAAAATATCATCACCAAAAATATCTCCAAACTGACTGAAGATATCTTCGGTATTCATATTACCAAAACCCCTTCCGTTATTTCCTAACCCGGCATGTCCGAACCTGTCGTACTTCGATCTTTTATCAGCATCACTTAATACCTCATAGGCTTCTGCAGCTTCTTTGAATTTTTCTTCAGCAGCTTTGTCCCCTGCATTCCGGTCGGGATGATACTGCATAGCTACTTTCCGGTATGCTTTCTTGATCTCATCGGCCGATGCAGATTTAGAAATACTCAATACTTCGTAATAATCTCTTTTCATATATTTAAATATACTAACCTGAAAAAACCAGAAAATCAAATCCGGTCATTCAGGAATTGAGCACGCTGGCTCATCTTTAATATTACAATCCTACAACCACTTTGGCAAAACGTATGATTTTATCGTTGAGGTAATATCCCTTTAGGATTTCTTCTATCACTTTCCCTTTCAAATCCTTATCAGCAACCGGCACCTGGCTAACGGCGTCGTGTTCGTCGGGATTAAATTCCTTACCCTTACAGTCCATCGGTTTAACTCCTTTGGCATACAAAACAGATCTTAATTTATTAAATACCAGTATCACGCCTTCCTGTACCGCATCCTTCTCCCCACTTTCCAGTAATTGCTTTTCGGCTCTGTCGCAGTCATCTAACACTTCTAATAACGAAACAATTACTTCCCTGCCGGCAGTTTGCATCAATTCCACTCTTTCGCGGGCGCTTCTCTTCTTGTAATTATCAAATTCGGCATACAAACGCAAATATTTCTCCTTTTGCTCTGCCAATTCCGCCCGGGTCTTTTCCACTGCATCTGTCAGTTCCTCAGGCAATTCTGATTGATCTGTCATATTTGCGCTTTCATTGAGGTTTTCAGCGTCGCCGGATGGCGGGTTTTCGTGATTTCCAGCAGTGTTATTCTTGAAATCTTCCATAGTCCTTGTAATATTGTATAAATGCTTTTAAATCAGGCAACAAGTTTGCCAACCCTTGTTACAGGTCAAATTGGCGTAAATACAGAATATCTTAAATTATAAATTTAAAATTTTTAAATCCCTAAAATCAATAACAAATAATTATTTTTTTAAATATATTATCCGTATTAAAGTTCTTGTGGCGTATGAAGAAGTAATGTCGGGGATCGATTGGGTAAAGCCCGCCGGCTGCCCTGCCGCTTGTTAGCGGCCCGGCCGCATTAACGCTTTAGAATATGCACCAGTCATTTGCAGAATGATTTGTTTAATTTTATGCAATACACATTACTTCAGCATCTCTAATACAAACCACTACATATTGCCCGGTCTGTTCCGTGCATCATCCAAATACAACAATATGAAATTTTTGAAACACCTGCTGCTATATACATTCTCCTTCTTACTGTTCATACAAACCAAAAGTCAAACCAAAATGAATTACAATGATGCCTGGAAAAAAATTGACAACCTCATTCAGGAAAGAAGCCTGCCCAAATCGGCAATTGCAGAAGTAAATAAAATATACGAGCGGGCAAAGAAAGAAAAGAACGATGCACAATTGATCAGGGCGCTCATCTATCAGGTCAATCTCAACGCTACCTTAACAGAAAGCGGAGCTGAAGAAAGCATTCGTAAAATAGAGGCGGAAATACGCACAACGCAACCCCCTGTTCGCTATATCCTGCAATCGGTTGCAGCCGGAATGTACTGGCAATACTTTCAAAATAACCGCTGGGAATTTTATGACAGGACCAATACGACCAATGTAAATAAGGAAGACATCGCTACGTGGACATTGGATGACCTGCATCACAAGATCAGCGAGCTGTATGTGGCTTCTGTAGCGGATGAAAAGATTTTACAGCAGATCAAACCTGAAGCTTACGAACCCATTATCATTAAGGGCAATACCCGGAACCTTCGTCCTACCCTCTATGACCTGTTGGCCCACAGGGCGCTGGATTACTTTGAAAACGATGAAAGAGATATCACCAGGCCCGCTTACGCCTTTATCATCAGTGAAAATACAGCATTTGCCCCCGCAGCAGATTTTATTCATCATGTTTTTCCAACAAAAGATTCGTCCTCGCTGCATCATAAGGCACTGCTCATTTTCCGGCAGCTGCTATCCTTTCACATCAATGATTCAGAACCTGATGCGTTGATGGACGCCGATTTGCGAAGACTGCAATTTGTTTACCGGCATGCCGCAATGCCCGGTAAAGATGAATTATACAAAACAGCTTTGGAACAGCTTACAACACAATATGACAAACAACCCGCAGCAGCGCAGGCCTGGGGTTTGCTGGCGCAGTATTATTTCAGGCAGGGTACCAACTATGATGAGGCAAAGGGCAATGAAGATTTAAGGTATGCATATAAAACCGCCAGGGAAATTTGTGAAAAAACGATAAAGGATTTTCCGGGAACTGAAGGTGCAGCCCTTTGCAGCAACCTGCTCAACAATATTCTCGGTAAATCTTTAACCCTGCAAACCGAGAAAGTAAATATCCCCGGGGAAGCATTCAGAACACTGGTGAGCTACAAAAATTTCTTTACCTGTCATTTCAGAATCGTAAAAATTGACAGGGCGCTGAAAGAACAATGGCAAAACCGTTATGAAACAGCATACTGGAACAAACTTACTGATTTGCCTGCTGTACGAACCTGGCAGCAGGAACTGCCGGCAACAGATGATTACCGCGATCATTCGGTTGAAGTAAAAATTGACCCGCTGCCGGCCGGAGAATACGTTTTGCTGGGAAGCGTAAACAATAGCTTCACCACCGCCAGGAACCTGCTGGCGGCACAATATTTTTATGTATCCAATATCAGTTATGTCAATAATAACAACTCATACTTTGTTTTACACCGCAACACCGGCAAGCCCCTTGCCGGCGCTTTGGTACAGGTATGGACCTCCGGATACGATTATACCGACCGGAAAAATAAACTGCAAAAAGCAGAAAATATAACAACCGGAAAAAACGGGTTCTTCGAATTAAAAACCACAGGCAGGGAGAACCGCAACGCACGGCTGGAGATAAGGTGGGAAAAAGATCATCTTTTTATGGATGATTATGAATACCTGTATACACGGTATGATGCAAATGAAGCAAATGCCACGGCAGATGAATATGAACAAAAAAATGCGAGGATATATTTTTTCACCGACAGAAGCATTTACCGCCCCGGGCAAACCGTATATTTTAAGGGTATCGGCGTTACCAAAAATGCAGCCAACCGCCAGGCGGTAGCCGTTACCGGCAAAACCGTAAAAGTATACCTGCAGGATGTGAACAGTGAGGTGTTGGATTCGCTTTCTTTGACCCTCAATGAATATGGTTCCATACACGGACAGTTCCAATTGCCGCAACATGTGCTTACCGGTAATTTTAATATACAGGTACAGGAATACAACCAAAGCAGTGCACGTTTTTCGGTAGAAGAATACAAACGTCCGAAATTCCTGGTAGAGATCAACAAGCCGCAGAGCAGTTACAGGGTGAACGATACCGTTAGCATAACCGGAACTGCCAGGGCCTATGCCGGGAATAATATTGACGGCGCTACTGTAAAATACCGCGTATCGCGCCGGGCAAGGTTTAGGTATCCCTGGCTGTATTACCGTAATGGGATGCCCCATACCGCGCCTATGGAGATAGCGAACGGACTTACAACCACAGACTCTGCCGGGAATTTCAGCATCCGTTTTAAGGCAATACCCGACCTCACGATCAGCCAAACGCTTGAGCCTGTTTTTGACTATACCATTGAAGCGGATGTAACGGATATCAACGGTGAAACCCGCAGCAGCACAGAAATTGTACAGGTAGGCTATAAAGCCATTCAACTGGATATTGCAATGCTGCAAAGCGGCCCGCTCGCTTTGGATAACTTTAACGCTTTTAACATCAGCAGCAAAAATATGAATGGCGTATTTGAACCTGTTCAGGCCAATGTAAAAATATACCCGTTGCAATCTCCCGGCCGACTTATCCGCAGCCGGTACTGGCAAAAGCCCGACCAGTTTATCTATAAAGAGGATGAGTTCATCAGGCTTTTCCCGCATGATGAATATAAAGATGAATCGGATTACCGCAACTGGAAAAAAGGAGCGGCAGTATACAGCGATTCACTTACCACTGCGGCAAATCTCAAATATCAAATCCTAAATCTTAAATTAGAACAAGGTTGGTATGCCATTGAAGCAACCGCCACAGACAAATACGGGGCGGAAGTAAAAGCAGTGGAATATGTGCAGTTGTACGACAGCAAATCCAAAGCACTCCCAACGCCGGCCTACACCTGGAGTACAGGTACTCCGGATCCCATACAGCCAACCGGAACCGCCAGCTTCTTCACCGGCACTTCAGCCAGCGATGTGTTCCTGATCCAGCAAACAGACAGGGAAATAGAAGACGATGTTCAACCATTGGATGCAGGCGCACAAAACAATGCAGAAGGAGCTTACCGGTTCTTTACAATGAACAATGAAAAGAAAGACTTCCGTTTTACAGCTACAGAGGAGGATCGCGGTGGCTTTGGTGTATTGCAGTTCTTTGTGAAAAACAACCGCCTCTATACGAACAGTCATGTTATTGCTGTGCCCTGGACCAACAAACAGCTCAATATCAGCTTTACTACTTTCAGGGATAAAATGGAACCCGGCAGTGGGGAAAAATGGGAAGTAAAGATCACCGGTACAAAAGGTGAAAAAGTTGCCGCCGAAATGCTGGCTGCCATGTATGATGCATCATTGGATCAGTTTAAACCGCACAACTGGTCTGTGCCGGGTATTTGGCCCGAATATTATTTGAGCAGCTACTGGAACGGCCAACAAAATTTTGAAGATGTGCAGTCGCAGCAAAGGAATGACCTGGGAAATGCAACCGGGAAAAAGAATGAAGTGTTCATCAAAAATTACGACCGGCTGATTGATGTGGGTACATCATGGATGAACGATGTTGTTGTGGTTGGCTATGGGCTGCAAAAGCGCAGCATGGGAGTAGCAGCGGCGCCTGCAGCGCCTCCTTCCGCTATGGCAATGGAGGAAAAAGCTGCGGATGCTTCCGGGATAAGCGATACAGCCCGGGCAAAGAATGAAGAAGAGGATTTGGAAGTAACCACGGGAAACAATAGCAGTACCCGCAAAAACTTCAACGAAACCGCTTTCTTTTTTCCTGACCTTAAAACCGACAGCTCGGGCAATATATCGTTCAGCTTTACCATGCCCGAAGCCCTGACCCAATGGAAGCTGATGACCTTTGCCCATACGCCGGCGCTTGCTTTAGGGTATGCCCAACAGTTAGCTGTTACGCAGAAAGAGCTGATGGTACAACCCAATGCACCCCGTTTTTTGAGGGAAAAGGACAGGATGGCTTTTAGCGCCAAAATAGTGAACATGGGCGACAGCCTGATCAATGGATTCGCAAAGCTGGAACTGTTTGATGCCGGTACCAATGAACCGGTGGATGTTCCGTTTCATAATGCTGTTCCGGCAAAAAATTTCTCCATATTGCCCGGACAAAGCGAAGCAGTGCTGTTCCAGCTTACCATTCCCGAAAACTTTAATACACCGTTATTATACCGGATCAGCGCCACTTCTTCGCCACGCCTTAATGGAAGCATCCTTTCCGATGGGGAAGAAAATGTATTGCCGGTTTTAAGCAACCGCATGCTGGTAACAGAAACCCTGCCCCTGAATATGCGCGGCAGCGGCACCCAACAGTTCAAATTTGAAAAATTGCTGAAGTCGGATACCACACAGGCTTCATCACAAAAAAATTACGCCCTAACAGTTGAATATACTGCCAATCCCGCCTGGTACGCCGTTCAGGCCTTGCCTTACCTTACGGCATACCCGTATGAATGTTCGGAGCAAACCTTTAACCGCTATTATGCCAACACACTGGCCACGCTTATTGCCAACAGTGCACCACGCATAAAAGCGGTATACGACAAATGGCGCACCGATTCCACCAGCAGCAGGAGCCTTGTTTCCGGCCTTGAAAAAAACGAAGAGCTGAAAAGCATTTTGCTGCAGGAAACGCCATGGGTACTGCAGGCCCGGAATGAAGCTGAGCAAAAACAGAACATCGCTTTATTGTTTGACATGATGCGCATGAGCAGCGAGGCAAAAACAAATTTTAATAAGCTGAAAGATATGCAAACCTCTAACGGTGGTTTCGTATGGTTTAAAGGTGGCAGCGACGACCGTTATATCACCCAGTATATTGTAACCGGTGCGGGGCACCTTCTAAAACTAAATGCCCTGCCCGAAAACAGTTACAATGAGTGGAATGAAATCATTGATGCGGCATTGCGGTATGCCGATGCCAGGATAAAGGAAGATTACGATAACCTGGTTAAACAAAAAACCGATCTCAAAAAAAACAATTTAACCGGCATAGCGGTACAATACCTGTATATGCGCAGCTTTTTTAAAGAGAAAAAAGTAAATGAAACGGCGCTGAAAGCATACCAGTATTATAAGCAGCAGGCAAAACAATTCTGGGCAAAAGAAAGCAAATATTTCCAGGGCATGATTGCGCTGAGCCTGCACCGGGATAATGACAGGCTTACTCCAAAAGCCATTCTTGCTTCGCTTAAAGAAAATGCCATAACCCATGAAGAGCTGGGCATGTACTGGAAAGACAACCGCAGGGGATACTACTGGCATGAAGCGCCTGTTGAAATACAATCACTGCTTATCGGGGCTTTTAACGAAATAACACACGATACAAAAGCGGTGAATGATATGAAGCTGTGGCTGCTGAAACAAAAACAAACACAGCACTGGGGCACTACCAAATCAACCGCTGAAGCCTGTTATGCGTTGTTGCTGCCGGGAGCAGACTGGTTGAGCAACCCGCCACAGGTAAATATTCAACTGGGCGCAAAGGAATTTTCTTCGTCGCAAACGGATGAAGCAGGAACGGGCTATTTTAAATACAAGGTTGCGGCAGAAGAAATAAAACCGGCAATGGGTAATATACAGGTAACAATATCTCCTTCTTCAAACAGCTCAGGGAGCTGGGGGGCCGTGTACTGGCAATATTTTGAAGATCTGGATAAAATATCAGCATCTGCCGAAAATAAAATGCCCATGCAGTTGAAAAAGCAATTGTTCATAGAAAAGAACAGTGACCAGGGGCCGGTGCTTCAACCGGTAGACAGCAGTACTGTACTGAAGGTGGGTGATAAAATAAAAGTACGGATTGAATTACGGGCCGACAGGGATATGGAATATGTGCATATGAAAGATCTGCGTGCCGCAGGCACAGAACCTGTAAATGTATTGAGCCGGTACAAATGGCAGGGAGGATTGGGTTATTATGAAAGTACAAAAGACGCCTCCACCAATTTCTTTTTTAGTTGGTTGCGCAAAGGCACTTACGTATTTGAGTACCCGCTGTTTGTTACGCACAGGGGCGATTTCTCGGCAGGCGTGGCTACCATTCAGTGTATGTATGCTCCCGAATTCCTGTCTCATTCGGAAGGCACAAGGATCACGGTTAAATAGAAAGGATCTGTATGCCTTTAACATACATCAATCGTTGCCGGCTAACGCCACAGAAATCATGTATGAAGCGATATAATAGCATGTAATTCCGGCTAAGTAAAAATACTTATCGGGCAAAAACAACCGAAAAACGACAGAACAACCCGATTTGCCGAATATAGTTCCGTATCGCGTAAACCTGTAGCATCTTTACACTATCGAATCATTAGGATAGATGATCACGAACAGGAAAAGTAAAAAAGAGGTTGCATACATTGCCCGCCAGAACCGAGTAAAAATATTTACTCACTAACGCGCAACATTATTGGAATAAAAGGATCAGCCCCAAAGGCTGATTTTTTTATAGGTTGTTCACGCTTTGGTCTTTTAATCTAAAGGCAACATAAGCATCTCCTGAAGGCGATCCGACCTCGCAGCCGCCCCTGCCGCTATTACTATATATTGCTTACCAGTATCCTTCATCCAATGAAATACCCTGTATTAAAAGATCTTTATAAATAATAATACCGGGAGAAGCAGCTGATACAGCAATTTTGCCGGGTTAGGCCCCAAACCTACACGCAGGTGCACTTTGCCATTATCGCCAATTTAAAAGCAGGGAGGCATGATCTGCATTCAAAGCGTAGAGATAAGGTCCCGCGGAAGTGTTATCGTTTCAATATTTTAAGTGCGTTTGTTTTGAGGGAACCTGGCTTTTTCAACTTTTGTAACAGGAATTTTATAGATGGATACGGGGCGGTAATTCTTTAGCAACGCTATCGGCCGGGCGATGGAGATATGGACAATAGCCACAGACAAACCCCAAAGCAGCAGGTATGGTTTTGTGTATTGAGACTTATATGTAGCTGTTGGTTTTGAGCAGGATTTGCATAAATATAATGCTTTGTTCCAGCGTTTAATTCATTCTTCTTACTACTCCCAAAAACAGGTTAATAATATAACTCAGTTGCGTTATCAGCAGCAGCATGATCAGAACCGGAACGATCATCTGAGGGCTAAGTCCGGTTTGAAAAGACAGCTCCATTAATCCGTTAGAGGCGTTTTGACCGGAATAATGAAAAAAAAGGAATACAATAAGCACCAGCAACAACAATGTAATTACAATGTGTACCCATATTAAAAAGACCGAAAATAAAAATCTTACAGTAATCATATACAATATCCAGAAAAGCAATAAAAGCATAGCGATCGCCCTGAGTGTATCGGCATAGCTCAGCATATAAGAAGCCCCCTGTATGGGCAGATCCATGGGGTGATTGGCCGGCACAAAAGACAGCATGATCAGCAAAACGGCTGCCAGGGCAAACAGGTGATATGGCTTAAAAGTGAGGCTCATTGTTCGTTTTCATGATACGAAGAAACAGGAAACCATCAATAAAGCAATAACCCGCTCTACCTTCGCAGAACGGGCTATTATTTAAATGTATCTTTTTACTCACCACTTACAACTCACCACTCATTACGCCGTTACCTTTCCTTTCACCTTCGCAATCACTTCTTCAGCAAGATTGTTAGGTGTAGGATTGTAATGACTGAATTCCATAGTGGATGTAGCACGTCCGGAAGTTAATGAACGCAGTTGGGTTACATAACCAAACATTTCGCTCAGCGGCACTTTTGCTTTAATAACCTGCAGGTTATTACGGGTGTCCATGCCTTCCAGTATGCCGCGGCGGCGGTTAATATCGCCTGTTACATCACCCATGTACTGATCGGGTGTTAACACTTCTACCTTCATAATAGGTTCCAGCAGCACGGGTTTGGCTTTACGGCCTGCTTCACGGAAACCGCTCTTTGCGCAAAGCTCAAACGACATGGAATCGGAATCCACATCATGGAAGCTGCCGTCAAACACACGCACTTTCATATTCTGTACGGGGTAATTTGCCAAAACCCCGTTATTCATAGAAGTTTCAAAACCTTTTTGTATAGCAGGAACAAATTCGCGGGGAATAGAGCCTCCAAAAATATCGTTCACGAACTGGAACGATTTGCCCGGGTTTTCATTGATCCACTCTTCATCGGCAGGTCCTATTTCAAACACGATATCAGCGAATTTACCCCTACCACCGGTTTGCTTTTTCAACACTTCGCGGTGCTCAACTTTAGTAGTGAACGCCTCTTTGTATGCTACCTGCGGTGCGCCCTGGTTAACTTCCACTTTAAATTCACGGCGCATGCGGTCTATAATGATCTCCAGGTGCAGCTCACCCATACCGCGCAAAATGGTTTGCCCGGTATCTTCATCGGTATTTACACGCAGCGTGGGGTCTTCCTCAACCAGCTTGCCTATTGCTATGCTCATCTTATCAACATCAACCTGTGTTTTAGGCTCTATTGCAATTGCAATGACCGGCTCGGGAATAAACATGTTCTCGAGCGTAATGGGGTGGTCTTCATTGCAAAGCGTATCCCCGGTTTTTATTTCCTTGAACCCAACAGCAGCTCCGATATCACCGGCTTCAATAAAGTCAACCGGGTTTTGCTTATTGGCAAACATTTTCATGATACGGCTGATCCTTTCCTTCTTCCCGCTCCTTACATTCAGTACATAAGAGCCTGCATCCAGATGCCCGGAATATACGCGGAAGAATGCAAGACGGCCTACAAAGGGATCGGTCATGATCTTGAACGCCAGCGCAGCAAAAGGTTCTTTAGCTTCGGGCTTACGTACCTCCGTTTCGCCGGTATCCGGGTTGATCCCCTCTATCGCGTCTATATCAACGGGTGAAGGGAGGTAACGGCAAACGGCATCCAATGCAGTTTGCACCCCTTTGTTTTTAAAGGAAGAACCGCACATCATAGGCACAATCGTAAGGTCGATGGTAGCCTTACGAATAGCGGCATGCATTTCGTCTGCCGTGATGCTGTCAGGATCATCAAAGAATTTCTCCATCAGATTATCATCGTATTCGGCAACGGCTTCTACCAGATGCCCCCGCCATTCTTTCGCCTCTTCCAGGATATCGCCAGGCACTTCAATCTCGTCAAAGGTCATGCCTTCTGTTTCATTATGCCAGATAATACCTTTCATTTTTATAAGGTCTACCACGCCTTTAAAATTATCTTCAGCACCAATAGGCAACTGCAGGGGCACTGCTTTGGCACCCAGCATTTCCCTCACCTGTTTTACAACATTTAAGAAGTCGGCGCCGGAACGGTCCATTTTATTCACAAAACCGATACGGGGTACTTTATAACGGTTTGCCTGGCGCCAAACCGTTTCGCTCTGGGGCTCAACGCCGTCCACAGCCGAAAACAGGGCTATCAGTCCATCCAGTACACGCATGGAGCGCTCCACTTCCACCGTAAAATCCACGTGACCGGGCGTATCAATAATATTGAAGCTGTATTTTTTTGTGTCGGCAGTTGGCTTCCCGTTTACCGTAGGGAATGCCCATTGACAGCTTACGGCTGCAGAGGTGATCGTAATCCCTCTCTCCTTTTCCTGCTCCATCCAGTCGGTTGTAGCACCACCCTCATGCACCTCCCCGGTCTTGTGGATCATTCCGGTATAGCGCAGAATACGCTCTGTAGTGGTGGTTTTACCGGCATCAATATGTGCCGCAATACCAAAGTTTCTCTGAAATTTTAAGTCTGCCATTTTACTGGGGTTAATATTTTTTTATTTACAATATATTGGAGAACTGCTCTCCAACTATATTTTTTTGAGGCGCAAAGGTAGCAAAATTAGTGTGAAAACAATAGCAGGGCAGTTGTAAATTTTTATACCTGAAAAACTCGAAAAGCCATGCAGGGTTTGGTAGCTTTATGGCACACTGCTGAAATCTAAAGCGATGAAAAAAATATTAAAATACATCGGATTGTTGCTTCTGGCTGCAATTTTGTTCATTTTAATTGCCGGCCTCTTTATTGCAAAAGATTATCATTTTGAGAGAAGCATAACCATTGACGCCCCCAAAGAAAAAGTATGGGAACAGGTAAGTAATTTTACCAACCGCAATAAGTGGAGCCCCTGGGCAGCATATGACCCCGATATGCAGCATACTATTGAAGGCACAGACGGAACAGTTGGCGCTGTGCACAAATGGAAAGGCAATAAAGAGGTGGGAAGCGGAAGTGAAACGATCACTGTAACAGAAGCGCCTGATAAGATCAATTCGATACTCAGGTTTTATGAGCCCTTTGAAAGTGAAGCCAACACTTTTATTATACTCACCGGTGAAGGGAATACGACCAGGGCTACGTGGGGATTTGACAGCAGGTTCCCCTACCCTGTGAATACAATGCAATTATTTATGAATATGGATAAAATGATGGACAGGGATTTCAGCAATGGATTGAATAAGCTTAAACAAATCTGTGAAGCGCTTTAGATACAGGCATCTATTTTCTGTGACAAACCATTTTTAGAAAGGGAATTAAGCATGACAACAAAAAAAATACTGATAATAGGCGGAGGATTTGCAGGCATTAACCTGGCCAGGCATCTGGCAAAACATGATGAATTCAGCATTA
>NZ_DAOMOZ010000106.1:0-15765 GCF_035444585.1 Agriterribacter sp. | reverse complement strand
TGTTAAACGTTCGGGCGAAAACCTGATTGAAACCGCCGACGCGGTAAAGCTGGCTGTAAAGGAAATGCAGGACAGCGAGTTTCCCAAAGACCTTAATATTACCCTTACGGGCGACCAGAGTAAAAATGCGAGGCATTCTTTTGATGAGCTGGTGAACTCTATCGTTATCGGCTTTATACTGGTGCTCATCATCCTTATGTTTTTCATGGGCGTTACCAACGCGTTTTTTGTTGCGCTTTCGGTTCCGCTCAGCATGTTCGTTGCATTTATGTTCTTACCGGCGGCGGATATCATCATAGGCGCAAACGTTACCCTTAATTTCATGGTACTGTTCGCCCTGCTGTTTGGATTGGGAATTATAGTGGATGACGCCATTGTGGTCATAGAAAATACGCATCGCATATTTATACAGGCCAGAGGTAAGCTCACATCCGAAACGTCGGCGATAGTGGCGGCGGGCGAAGTGTTTATTCCCGTGCTGGCGGGTACGCTCACCACGCTGGCGCCTTTCTTCCCGTTGTTGTTCTGGCCGGGTATTATAGGCAAGTTCATGATCTACCTGCCGGTGATGCTCATCTTTACACTAACTGCATCGCTTATTGTAGCGTTTATCATGAACCCGGTGTTCGCGGTTGATTTCATGAACCACCCCGAAGGGGAAGAGAAAGAAAAGAAATCGGCTATTTTCAAAAAGCCTTTTTTCTGGATAGCGATTGCAGCAGGTATAGTGCTTGATCTTTCCGGTGCGCCCTTTTTAGGCAATATCCTGCTGTTTTTGGTGCTGATGATTTTACTGAACCGTTATGTGCTGGAAGGAATAATCCGCAGCTTTCAGAACAGGGTGCTGCCCTGGATCATGGACCATTATGAAAGCTTGTTGCGCTGGGCTTTAAAAGGATGGCGGCCTGTACATTTATTATTGGGCACCATTGGTTTGCTGATCCTGAGCTTCATGATATTTGGATCGGCAGTGAGCAGCCAGCGGGTACCCATTGTTTTTTTCCCAAATGCCGATCCTAATTTTATTTACGTGTATCTGAAATTACCGGTGGGCACGGATGTGGAATACACGGATTCTATTACCCACGACCTCGAACAGCGCGTATACAAGGTGCTGGACATGGAAAATGGCAAAAAGAACCCGATCGTGGAGAGCGTGATATCCAACGTGGCCATTGGCGCGGGTGATCCGCAAAGCGGTGACAGGAGTGCCCGGCCAGAGCTGGGAAGAGTGCAGGTATCATTTGTTGAATTTGAAAAAAGGCATGGTGCCTCTACAGCGGCCCTGCTCGACTCTATACGCCATGCGATCAAAGGTATTCCGGGGGCCGAAATTTCGGTAGACCAGGAGGCCAGCGGTCCGCCAACAGATCCTCCCATTAATATAGAAATTGCCAGTGAAGACTTCGACAAGCTCATTAAAACAGGCGTTGGCCTAAAAAACTATCTCGATTCCATACAGGTGCCGGGAGTTGAAGAGCTGAAGATGGATGTAGATCTAACCAATCCCGAGATCAGCATAACCGTAAACCGGGAACGGGCCTTGATAGAAGGCGTTTCATCGGCGCAGATCGGTATGGAGATCCGTACGGCATTGTTTGGAAGGGAAGTGTCGAAGATAAAGGATGGGGAAGATGAATACAAGATACAATTGCGGAACAATGAATTGCAACGCAGGAGCCTTTCCGACCTGTTGAACATGAACATCACTTTCAGGGATATGGCCAGCGGCGGAGCTATTAAAAATGTGCCCATCAGCTCATTGGTTAACGTAGATTATACCAATACGCTCGGCAGCGTAAAACGGAAGGATCAGAAAAGAGTGATAACACTGCGCTCCAATGTGCTTACCTCGCAGGGCTATACGCCAACAGCGGTGAACCAGCAGATCAAAAATTATATAGATGAATTTCCGGGAAGGGCAGATGGTGTAACGATCAGGCAAACCGGCGAAGGTGAGCAACAGGCAGAAACAGGCGCATTTCTTTTCAAGGCTTTGATCATTGCCTTAATGCTCATATTGTTCATACTGGTATTGCAGTTTAACTCCGTGAGCAAGCCGGTTATCATTTTAATGGAGATCATATTCAGCATCATCGGGGTATTGCTGGGCTTTAGCTTAACGGGCATGGAAGTATCTGTAGCGTTTACCGGGCTGGGCATTGTGGGTCTGGCGGGTATCGTGGTAAAGAACGGGATACTGGTCATTGAGTTCGCGGATGAATTGAGAAGCCGTGGCTTAAAAACACGCGAAGCCATGATTGAAGCAGGCAAAATACGCATCGTTCCCGTATTGCTCACCGCCCTGGCTGCGATATTTGGATTGATCCCGTTAGCGGTAGGATTTAATATTGACTTTATAGGATTGTTCTCCAGCTTTGAACCGCACATTTTCTTTGGCGGCGACAGCGCAAGGTTCTGGAAACCGCTGGCATGGACCATTATCTTTGGTTTGATCTTCGCGTTCTTTATGACGCTGATCATTGTGCCCAGCATGTACCTGATCGCTGAAAGGCTGAGAAGACCCATGCGCAGGCAATTTGGCGGAAAATGGATCTCCATGCTCGGCATACCGCCTTTCACCATTGTGTTCATGCTGCTGATGATATATACCATGATCCGGCAAAGAATAAGTACGGCACGCAGAAGAAGAAAACTGGGAAACAGCGTTAACAAAGCATGGATCGGGAGCTGGTTTTAGTAGTGAAGTGTGAATAGTGAGTGAATGCCGGCAGCTCAGTATGTGAGAAGTGAAACGTGAGATGTGAGCGGCACCGTTATCGTTAGTGCACATTAGCCGGGGAATAGAATGAAAACAAGAAAGCGGACAGCCTGCGTTTCGTGCGGGGTTGACCGCTTTCTTTTTCTTATAATCTGAGTGAATAAGGCTGTCTTTTCTTATTTATCCTTTATCACAAATACCTCAATTGTTCGCTCTGCTTTTTGTAAATGCAGTCCGAAATGCTGAAGCCTTTGGCGTATGCTTTTGATGTTTTTGAACCCATCCGGGAAGTCGATGTCAATATTGCCAGCATAACCAGTTTCATTGAGCACAGGCAATGAAATGGCTTCACAATTGTTCAGCCTGGTAATAAGATGGCGGATAGGAGCATTTTTGATGTAAATATTATTCCCATTGAACAGATGAATTGCTGTAGCACCACCTTTGGTATATGGAGGCTTATGCTTCGCCTGCGCATACAGAACCAGGCAGGGAATTTTCTTTTGTTCCATTTTTCCAATATAACTTGAACTACGGTTAAGCTCTTCAAACATTGTATTGTACAACTTATTATGGGCATCAGGAGGCAGTATCACTTCAAGTGTATAAACATTTTGCCGGTACCAGTGGTTTAGGCTTTCTTCCTGGTGTGGTATTTCCAATTGTGCCGGGTTTTTTACTTCCAGTCTAATCTTATTGCGGGTAAAACCGGGATAAGCTCTGCTTAAAATGGAAAAGTATATTTCTATCAACGGTGTGTTGGTAATACCCCATCCATGCAGGGTATCGCCAATCTTGTGCATACGATTACCTGTTCCCAGCCCATCAAACCGGCCTTTCAGGAGTATGGAATAGCTCAATAACTGTTTCGTAGGCAAGTCGGTATTGGTAAACAACGGTCTGTCCCTGTCCTGGTCTCTTTTCATCGGAAAGATTACTTCCATGCCGTCAAGCACCGCCCTTATATTGGCAGCAGTAACCTGTTCGGCGGAAGTGGTTGCGATCAGTTTGCCGGCACTGTTGATCCATACATAATGGGGCACAAGGTTATGCGGGAACATAGCATCCAATATGCTGTCGTTCACCACCGAACGCAGGCGCAGGGGCTTTCCGTTACATTCTTCCCATTTCTTAAAAAAGCGGTTGACCTTTACCCTATCATCTCCCGAATTCCTGGTGTTGACCAGCACCACCTGTAACCTGTCTTTAAATTCATCCTGCAGCGTCTCCATTTTAGGGAAAGTTTTAATGCAGGAGCTGCACCAGGTGGCCCAGAAATCGAGGATGGTAAGCCTGCCGCTGTCGTCAGGCAGCCGGGTGGTACCCATCATATCGTTAAGAGCGTACGTATACTGAACAACGGGAATGGTTTCATTTAATTGAAGCGGACGTACAGTTTGGGCATGCAGACTACCGCACAGCAGGCATGCCATACCCAATACGAATTTAACTGGCATAGTTGATCATTTTATAAAGTAGCGTAATGTCCCGGTATGCGGTGGCCGGGGAATGATGATTCGTGCGGGACTGTATTGCGGAAAACGAAGATGGCGCCAATTGCCTGATTACAAAAACACAATCCGGGATATGATATCCCCGGCAAATAAAGCATACGGGATAACAGGAAAAGGCTTGAGAATATAATGATGTTTACCATTTAACGGAGGATATCTTATCCATTTTTTAATATCTTTATCCCGCTTCAAATAGAATATTATGGCAACTACTACACTAAAAATATTAAGGGAGGTAAAAGGCTACAAGCAGGAAGAAATAGCTGAAATGCTAGGTATCAGCCAGAATACCTATAGCCGGCTGGAGAGAAATCCACACAGTTTAACGGCAGAACAGGTACAAAAACTTTCTGAATTTTATGATGTTAGTATAGAAAATTTATTGTCGGAGGCGCCGCCTGTCATTACATTTCATGAATCCAGGTTTGAAAATTCAAACAATGGATATTTTAATCAGGTTGAAAACGACTACAGGGTAGAAGGCGCCCAATCAGAAATAAAGTCATTGAAAGAAGAAATTGAATACCTCAGAAGACAGAATAGTGAGCTTATTAAAGCGTTGGGAAACAAGTAATGTTTTGATCTTTCTAAATATCACCCGGCTATTTTTCCAGTAAGCGCGCCAGTAACTGATTATTTTGCTGCCTTAATTCCCTGATTTCTTCTTTTAGCGACAGCACTTCTTCGTTCCTGGCAGCAGCAAGCATTTCAATTACACGTATATCATGTTGGTAAAGATTATGCACATAAGCATTGCTGGAGCTAAAGGCGTTATGTGCGTATTCAAAATTCGCTTTTTCAGGATTTTTCATGGAAAACAAAGCAGGAGGAGCATTATAAAGAGCAGAAAGCCTTTGCGTTATTTCATCATCAATATTTTCTACCCCTGATTCAATAGCTTCATATTCGTCAGGCAATAATCCGATTTGGCTTGCTACTTCCCGGGATGTCCAGCGATGGTAAGAGCGAAAAAAATACAGGGCTGAATTCATGCATACTCATTCAAATCCTTTCGAAAAAAATTCTTTGGGAGAAACTTCCAATCCATCAATGATCTTCAATAAAGTCCTTAGTCTGATATCATCAAAATTACCAGATTCATATTTTGACATTCCCACTCTTGAAATCTCTATGTCGTATGCAAACATTTCATAGGAGTTAAATCCTTTTTCTTTTCTCAAATGTTTGATTCGTTTGCTAAGATTGGAAAGGAAAACATCATGATCAAAATGCCCGAGCGTGGCCTTCTTTCTCTCCGCCTTTTTCTTGCTATTTGCCATAGTGCAATTAACAGGATAGCTATCGCATAAATAACTTATTATTATTTACTCATTATAATATACATATCAGAATATACATTTTGTATCTTTAATTTCCCTTGAAGAGTTCCTTTGAGTTTAAAAGAGCCAAATATAAGTAACGCCTGGCGGCTGTTTCAGACAGGAAAAGAAGAAGGATTTGCCTGCTTCTTTCGGAATTACTATGCACCGCTATGCTTTTTTGCCAGTCGTTTGGTAAAAGATACTACTGCTGCAGAAGATATTGTGAGCGACTCATTGCTGAAGGTTTGGGAGAAAAGACATGACCTGGAACATGCGCCCGGCTTAAAAAATTACTGTTATACCACTGTACGCCATGCCTGCCTGCGCTGGCTGGATGTGCACCAACGCAACGCCGGACAGAAGAGGGATTGGGTACAGGCAGAAGAAGTTACAGAAGCATGCATCCTCGAAAACATTATTCAAACCGAAGTAATAGAAGAGTTGTATACAGCCATTAAAAGGCTGCCGCCCCAGAGCAGCATGGTGTTCACTAAACTGTATATAGAAGGCAAGACGGTTGCTGAAACCGCGCAGGAAATGAAGCTTGCGGTATCCACTATAAAATCGCATAAAAAGAACGGGATCGCTCTGCTGCGGAGTATGATCTCACCTGCTGCGCTGCTCGTTTTTGTTATCGCTGTGCAGGGAAGCTGATAATTGCAAGGTTGCCAATCTCTTCAGGAGCATTGTAGCTTGAGCGTCACCTATCCCCCGTTGACAACACACGCCAGCAGGCGTAAAGTCGTAGATGTACAGGCAAACCGGTATTTTTTTACAAATTTTTACTTATCCGTTAGTCCTTTTCTTCTCTTTTTGTATCCTTATAAAAAGGAGCGGTGATGCTACGCCAAAATATTTTTATCTTACTGAAATGAAAAACGAACCCCATATCAATAAGGATGACCTTGAAGGCGCCTACCGCACCGCCCGGCTGATAGCAGGGTACATTCGCAGTACGCTTACGGAAGAAGAGAAAGATGAGTTAGACGACTGGATATGCGCCAGCGACGATAATATGCGCCTGTTTGCCAGGTTAACGGATGAAAAAAACGTAGAAGACAGCCTGAAGCAACGCCACATTTTTGATAGTGAAGCCGCCATAGAAAAGCTGGAGCAAAAAATAAAAGCGGAACAAACGCGGAAGACTGTTCGAAAAAGCAGGGTGTTTTTATATGCAACTGCCGCCACCGTACTATTGATGGCTGCTTTATTTATGGTGTTCCGGTATACAAATACGCCATCATTACCCAGGCACATAATTAGTGAAAAACCAGACCTTAAACCCGGTGGCGATAAAGCCACGCTTACGCTTGCCGACGGAAGAACGATTGCATTAGACAGCACACAAAAGAATATTGTGGAGGCCGGAAACGTGCAGGTAACCAATGCCGGGGGACAACTGCTATATGAAGGGAACAGCAGCAAAGAAGAATGGCATACCTTAACCACCCCCAAAGGCGGCCAGTACCGGCTGGTTTTACCAGACGGATCAATGGTTTGGCTTAACGCGGCAAGCAGCATTACCTACCCAACGGCCTTCACCGGTTCGCAAAGAACCGTAGAGATAACCGGTGAAGCCTACTTTGAAGTAATGCATTATGAAAACAGGAGATTCATCGTTTCTGCCAACCGGATAACTACGGAAGTGCTGGGCACTCATTTTAATGTGAATGCTTATGATGATGAAGCCGGCATGAAAATAACCCTGCTTGAAGGCAGTGTAAAAATCTCGCAGAACAATGGCCGGTCAGCAATTTTAAAACCGGGTCAACAGGCACAGCTTGAAACTGACGGAAAGCTGCTTGTAACTGATAATATAAATACAGAAGAAGTGCTGGCCTGGAAGAACGGGTGGTTTGATTTCAATGATGCTTCAATAGAAACCATCATGCGCCAGGTGGCCCGTTGGTACGGTGTGGACATCCGTTATGAAGGAAAAGTAAATTATCATTTCAACGCCGAAATAGAAAGGAATGTGCCGGTATCGAAACTTTTCCAGTTGCTGGAAATGACCGACAGGGTGCATTTTACCATAAAAGACACAACCATTATTGTAAACCCTTAAAAAAACTGCCCATGATATAATGCTTTTTTACAGGCCCAAAAACCGCTTCGTTTTGCGGACGAAGCGGTACATGAAATTGGGTCAATTAATAAACAATCTGTGCGGATTGTTTCCTTGCGGGAAATAAATGTATTAATCAAACCAAAACAGTTCAAAGATATGGAATTCAGCATTCCCTGCGGCATCCATGCCGGTGCTGCTCGTGTATTGCCCTTCAGGTATGGTATCCACAGGATATTTAACCGGAAAATCATACGGGTCATGAAATTGGTAATACTGCTTACAACCGTGGCCTCCCTGCAGGCCTGGAGCCACCCGGTGGCTCAAACACTAACGCTTAACCTGGAACAGGCGTCTCTTGAAAAAGTGTTTCGGGAGATCAGCAGGCAAAGCGATTACCGTTTTATTTATACCAAAGAAGAATTGCTGGAAAGCAAAGCGGTAAGCTTGTCTGTTGTTGAAGCTCCGGTTGTATCAGTATTGAATTATTGCTTTAGTGAGCAACCGCTTACCTATGCCATCTCAGGCAGGTACATTATTGTAAAGAGAAAGCTCTATCCCCCCGATGCCATTAAGCCCGATACCCTGGTCAATATAAAAGGAAAAGTTACGGAAGAGAATGGCGAACCGCTGGCAGGGGCAACCGTTATGCTCAAAGGCGGCGGACGAACAGTGGTAACCGATGAAAAGGGTGAATTTTTTATAGATGCAGTACCTGCAGGTGCCGTACTTGTGGTGGGCAGCATTGGTTATTTCCAGCGTGAATACCGGGTGAAGAGAGAGGACAATATTTTGCTGCGGCTAAGGGCAAATGTTAGCGAACTGGGCAATGTGAACATTGAAGTAAGCACGGGCTTCCAGGAAATACCTAAGGAAAGGGCAACCGGATCGTTTACGTTCATTGATAACAAGCTATTCAATGAGCAGGTGGGTACGGACGTGCTGAGCAGGTTAGAATATATCGCCAATGGATTATCGGTAAACCAGAAGATCAGGGGTGGTCTAATGAGCATTCGTGGCTTGAGCACCATCAGGGGACCCAAGGACCCGCTGGTTATTGTAGACAACTTTCCTTATGCAGGCGATCTGAGTAATATCAATCCAAATAATATTGAATCCATCACCATCCTTAAAGATGCGGCTGCGGCTTCTATATGGGGCGCAAGGGCCGGAAATGGCGTGATCGTGATCACTACCAAAAAAGGAAAATTCAACCAGCCGTTCCGGGTGGAACTGAACAGCAATGTAACCGTAGTTCAAAAGCCCGACCTGGGCTACCTGAAACAAATGTCTGCCAATGATTTTATAAATGTGGAACAAATGCTGTTTTCGAAAGGATATTACAATGGTAAAGAAAACGATTTTGGGCGGCCGCCCCTGTCGCCGGTAGTGGAAACATTAATAGCGGAACGGGATGGATTAATAGATGCATCAACAGCCAACCAGAAAATAAATACTTTAAGGAGTCGGGATGTGCGGAATGATTTTAACCGTTACCAATACCGGGAGGCCTTGAACCAGCAATATGCGTTAAACGTTAAAGGAGGATCTGAGCACATTGCCTATGCTTTTGCTGCTGGATTTGATAAAAATATATCCGAACTTTCATCGGGCTACGATCGTATTAATATCAGCTCGGATAATACTTTTGCGCCGCTCAAAGGATTGGAACTTAATGCAGGTATTTACTTTACGCAAAGCAAAACCAGCAGCGGCCGGTCGGGCTATTATGCTATTCAGCAACCGGGTTATTCGGCCCTCCCACCTTATACTTCATTAAGCGGCACGCTGGATTTTTACCGCGGACCCTATATTGATACAGCGGGTGGAGGGCAATTGCTTGACTGGAAATATTACCCGACGGAAAATTACAAGCACAGCCGCAGCAAATCGAAGCTGCAGGATATTGTGCTTAATATCGGCGCCCGGTATAGCTTTTTTAAAGGTTTTTCAACAGATGTAAAATACCAGTACGAACAGCAGCAGGTTAGCGGCCGGTCGCTGAACGATATGGAAAGTTATTATACACGCAACCTTATCAATACATTCACACAGATCAATGATGGCATTGCAATTTACGGCGTTCCCCCGGGTGCGGTGCTGGGGTTATCTCATGTTTCCACCACATCGCACAACATCAGGGGACAACTGAATTACGATAGCCATTGGGGCAAACATGCAGTTACAGCAATAGCAGGAGGCGAAATCCGCCAGATCGCAAATAAATCCGATGGCAATACTATTTACGGCTATAACGATGATATACTCACTTATACACCTGTTGATTACACCAATGTAAAACCTATTTTTATTACCGGAGGAAACAGCTTCATTCCGGACGGCGTTTCTATAAATGAAACCATGAATCGGTTTGTTTCGTTTTATGGTAATGCAGCCTATGTATATAATGAGAGATATTCTTTGTCTGCTAGCGCCCGTAGGGATGCTTCCAACCTTTTCGGGGTATCTACCAATAATAAATGGAGGCCTTTATGGTCGGCCGGGGCAGGTTGGGAGATATCTAAAGAGAAATTTTATAAATCTTCTTTTTTATCTTACCTGAAATTACGGACTACCTACGGATATAGTGGCAATGTAAGCACTTCGCTTTCTGCAATTACTACTATTCAATATGATGTTATTAATCCATATACTAATAGCCCGATTTCAAAAATTGTTAATTATTACAATCCTGACTTAAGATGGGAAAAAGTAGGCATGTTCAACATAGGTATAGATTTCGGAATAAGTAACAATCGAATATCCGGAAGCATAGAATATTATAGGAAAAAAGGAATCGATCTGTATGGATTGATACCGATTGATTATTCAGCGGGGCTTGGAACAGAAACCATTACAAAGAATGTAGCTTCAATGAAAGCGAATGGGTTAGATATTGAACTGAAAAGTATAAATACAACGGGACAAGTACTTTGGACAACTGCTTTAATAACGAATTTTTATAAGGATAGAGTTATATCAGACTATCTCAAGGATTTACAAGGAAGAAATTTCATTACCGGGAGTGGACTCGTAAGCTTAACGGGCTTAGAAGGTAAACCAGTATATTCGATGCTTTCTTACCAGTGGGCGGGATTGGAAGCAGAAACTGGTAATCCTCAAGGATATTATAATAAAGAAATTTCAACAAGCTTCAATAATCTTACAGGAAGGAACACTAAAGCGGATGACTTGTATTATAGTGGCCCGGTCATGCCTGTAATTTCAGGCAATCTTGCTAATACCATCACATATAAAAGATTGTCCTTATCAGTTAGAATTACTTATAAGTTGGGCTATTATTTCCGAAGATCAAGCATCAATTATCAAAGTTTGTTTACTTCTTACGCAGGACATTCTGATTTTGCAAAAAGGTGGCAGAAACAAGGTGACGAGCAACACACACAAATCCCTTCTATGATATATGGTGCAACCGGAAGTCGGGATAATTTTTATAACGGTTCTTCTATTTTGGTTGAAAAGGGAGATCATGT
This sequence comes from Agriterribacter sp., assembly GCF_035444585.1. Lineage (GTDB taxonomy): Bacteria > Bacteroidota > Bacteroidia > Chitinophagales > Chitinophagaceae > Agriterribacter. Next base: position 4,648 of record NZ_DAOMOZ010000106.1, on the reverse strand, counting down.
ACGGTTACAATACGTAAATCTAACTTATGGATTTGGAGATAGATTATCAAAAAGACTTTCGATCAGGGATTTTCAATTGTATGCTGTTGCCAATAATCTGGATATAATCTGGCGTAAAAATAAAAAGAAAATTGATCCGGATTTTTCAGACAGTGCTATTCTTCCTTCCATCAGCTTTTCTTTTGGAATGAAAGCAGCTTTTTAATAATATAGAAATGTAATACGTATGAAAACAAAAAAATTGTTTTATTTCATATTGGTATGCTATATCGGATCAGGCGTTTCATCCTGTAAAAAATACCTGGAGGCAACTTCCGACAAGAAACTGGCTGTAATCAGCAATTTGCAAGATCTGCAGGCCCTACTTGATGCTTATAATCAGATCAATTTTGTTGATGCGGGAATAGGAGAGGTATGTGCAGACAATAATTATCTGACTGAAGAGATTTGGGGTGGTATGGATGAATACGATCAGGCGTTATATACGTGGAATGACTTTAACGTAATACCAAATTATTCCGTTTATACAGGAAATATATGGAGCAATTGTTATAATATTATTTACAGAGCAAACACTGTTCTTTTGCATATTGAAAAAATAAAAAGAACTTCTGAGAATGCAATGGAGTATGATAATATTAAAGGTCAGGCATATTTTCTCAGGGCAAAATCCTATCTTCAAATGGCATGGATATGGTGTCTTGCATACGATAGTGTAAGTGGAAAATCGGACTTGGGATTACCACTTCGGTTAAGCCCGGATTTCAATGAGCCATCAGTAAGAAGTAATCTTTATGAAACTTACAAACAAGTTATATCTGATTTTAAAATAGCGGCTCAATTTTTACAAGAAAACCCTATACATCCCATTAGACCTGGAAAAGCTGCGGCATATGGGTACTTGAGCAGATGTTACTTGTCTATGCGTAAATATCAAGATGCAGGGACATATTCTGATTCATGCTTACAAATTCATAACGAATTGATGGATTTTAATACTGACATTCCGGATCTAAATACTACTTATCCTATTCCACGCTTGAACAAAGAAGTCATATATTATACAACTATGGCTACACCAACCCCTCTTTATTATGGAAATGTTGAACCAAGTCTTTATAATTTTTATGACGCCCATGATCTGAGGGTTAAAGCCTATTTTAAAACACTTCCGGATGGCAGTCATTCTTTTCATGGCAGTTATAATGGGGATTTTATTCCGTTCACAGGGATAGCAACCGATGAGATGCTTATTACATTTGCCGAATGTCAGGTTAGAAAAGGCAATCTTCAAGACGGGATGAAAGCTTTAAATTACCTTATAGCTAAACGCTGGGAATCAGATTATTTCGTGCCATTTAGCACAAATAGCAATGATGAAGCTCTTGCTATTATATTAAAGGAAAGAAGGAAGCAGCTTATATACAGGGATTTAAGATGGATGGATATAAAACGATTGAATAAGGAAAATAGAAATATCACTTTATCAAGATACGTTAACGGAAAACAGTATATTCTGCATCCTAATGATCTTAGGTATGCTTTGGCAATACCAGAGGATATTATTGTATTATCTGGAATGATACAAAACCCTCGCTAATCACTTTGGATTTAGATAAAAGCACGGCTATAAAAAGCTGTTTTTTTAGCCGTGCTGAGGAACAATTAAGGCTTTTTTTGATCTATTGTGATGCTCGGTCCATCTATACCCTCAGTATCAATATAATCGACTAATGCCTCTCTGCTTGATAAGGATGTAGAATGTAACTTGCATACGAGTTTTGTTCCACCGCATGTCACATTAGGATCGTCTGTGTCACTCATCACCCATTTTGTTGAGTCGGTATACTGCGAAGCATTTGTTCCGGTAAAAACAAAATAGGTAGTTGCCAAAGGTCTTTCTGAGGCACTTTCGGTTAATGGTTTCGTCTCCTTCGCATTTAGTGCCCTGTTCCCGAACGCAAATGCCACTATTGCCGATAAGGCCAGTATGGGCAGTATAAATTTTATTTTACGCATAAATAAATCTGCTTTTATAATCTTAAAAAGCAATAAAAACTTTAAGTTAGTTAATGAATTGGGTATACACCGCAATGCCCTTATTGCATTGCTTTGATAAAAAGATAAGGCTTACTCTGTTGCAGGTTTTCGGCTTCCTTCCTGTTGTTATACATTGGCCCGTGTATAACGATATGATTTATTGCAATAAAAAGGATAGCAATTGGGCAGCGCAACATTAAAAGTTCGGCTTAATGCTTTAAGCACACACAACTGAAATAGAGGGAACAGGAGTAATAAATAAAAGTTAACCGGGTTGGATAGCAGCCAAAGGGTATCAGTGGTTTATTATCTGTAAGAATTTTTTTTCGCTGTTGGTACTGCTAAGCTCCAACTACTCCTTTAATAGTGCAAATGAACTCATTCGCTTTTCGGGAATAACTATACGGAATTCCGGCTACTCATTGAGCACCAATTATTTCCGTTTTTGCTTATTGCCCGGTGTAGTACCAAACCGGGCTTTGTATGCATTGATCAGATCTTCTGACCGCCAGCCGGCTTCTATAGCGGCATATTTTACCGATTCACCATGATCTAACAGTTCAATTGCTTTTTGGAGTCGTTTCTCTCTCAGGTATTCGTATGGTCCTTTTCCCAGAACCATTTTAAAAACCATTTTAAAACGGTACTCATTCATTCCGGTTATTTTTGCCAATTCCGGAATAAGATAGTGGGCGGATATATCCTTTGTTATCAGGCGCTCCGCATAGTATATTTTTTCTTTTTCCTCCTGCGTATAGGGAGCGCTTACAGGATTGTACGCGTTGGCATCCACCATATATTTGAATAAAAGATCGCCAGCCTTGGATCTGAAATAAGGCGGAAGCCATTCCTTGGGGTAGGAACACCGCAGGATCTTTTCCACCTGTTCTCTTACAGCATGTTCGATATATTGCGTAGCGTCTGCCAGCACTCCGCCCGCAGGTAATTCATTGAGGAGCCGGCTTATTTTTGGAAAATAGCCCAATATATCGGCATAAAAGTCCGCCCTGAACCTTATCGTAAAAAGTGTTATGAATTTTTCCTTCTCAAATATTGCCCTGGTTCCCGGAATGCCTTTGGTTACCTGCCACTGTCCTTCCCTAAGCTTTCTCCTTGTATCGCCGGTTTCCAATACAATATCACCGACTAAAATAATTTGCAGGTAAAGCCCTTCGGTGTGGAAGCTGTTCTTTAAAATAAAATGTTCTTTTATGCTCAATACTCCGTAGCTGAAAACAAAATCAGCGGCATGGTACAACTGGATACAAACCGATCCAAAACTTCCCATTGCAGAGTACACTTTGCCACCCGGTAACCGCACACCCGGAAAGTCGCGGGGCAATTCGCCTCTCCATACCAGCGGGGCATGGGTTATAGATTGAACATTTGGTGTCATTCAGTGTTATTAGGTGATTGGTTTCTAATATAGCAATAAAATATGATAAAGGATTGTATAAAAAGATTTATACAATGGAAGCGCGATACAAAATAATTTTATTTACAAAATGAATTTGTTATCATAAAATAGTCAACAATCTTTTCTGAAACACTAACTTCAGTAGAAATATTTGTAAATACGACGATCTCCTAAGGCAGTGGTGGCCCCAACAGATATTACAGAAGGATATGTATTTCTTTCTACCCAAGGAGTTATTCTTATATCAAATGCTTCTCCCAATGGTCCAATCCTATTCCCGTCTTGGGAAAACGTTGATAAATAAAAAAGTGAAGGTATATTGGGGGAATAAAAATCAAAATACTTGGGTTGGATATTGGATGGATTGTAACCTCTAAAAACTGCGTTACCTAGTAGTTCGATATTCCCGGAATTATATATGATTGAAAAAATAGTGCCGCCGATGTTCAGCTTCGATAAAGGATTAATAAATTCCGTGTAAACAAAGCCTCCTGTTTCTGCATAAATCCATTTTTGATTTCCAGGCTGATATATTTCTGTTTTTATTTTATTTATTTGATGATTCGGGAGTTGTGTTAAAGTATCCGTGCGAAATATTTCAATTTGCCGGTTTATTGCATGATGGGCAAACCAGCTAATACACATTTTTGAAGAGTCAGGATAGTTATAATATCGTTTATTTGGGAGCCTTACTGCCGTCGAAGTTTCACGATCGCATATGATTTTTCTAGAAGAATCATTCAATATCTGATTTTTGTCATTGTAGTTAAAGTAAGTAGTATCATGAATATAATCTGCCCCCAAGTCAGAAGATAAAAAAATGTCTGGCGTTATTATTTTATAAGGCTTAGTATTATTGCCCTCGTAAAAGAGAATACAGGTAGCTGAATCTACATACATGCCATTGTAGTTTCTAAATCCAACCCGAATAATTCTTTTTTTATCGTCATAATGAAATGTGATGTCTTTTTTTCGTGTAGTAGCAGTCGGATTGCTCATCACATAATATTCCTCTATCCGCTTAATATAGCTTATTGTATCGCTGGGCATGGGTATTACAACAAGAGTATCTATCTGAGTTGGTGGTTCTGGGGAGTCCGATTTTGTGCATGCGTTTCCCGCACAAAGAAATAATATTGTTTTCCCGCCGGGGTCTTCGCCGGGTGGGTAAGAAGCGAAGAGCGAGACCCA